>NZ_JBFRRH010000001.1:0-44711 GCF_041472995.1 Vibrio sp. 10N.261.46.A3
TCTTGCCAGTGTGGCAAAGGCGTCTTAGTGCGAAAAGCCGCGAAAGCCAAAGGGAAATTCTGGTGGGGATGCAGCGCTTATAAATCGGGATGTACGGCTCGCTTTTTTGATGAAAAGGGCAAGATTGGCAAAGCTATGCCCAACAAGGCGTAGCGTGAAATGTGTACAGGGTTATCCACCGAAAAGGTGGATAACTGAGCAATAACCATTGAACAGGAAGATAGATATGAACAACAGTCATGAGCAGACTTTATCGCATACAACGGGTGTCATTATTCAGCACGTTGCGGATAAAAACCTTTTTGAAGGAGGCGATGACGCACACTCATTATGGACCCAAAGCGCTTCGTCTTCGTCCACAATACCAGTCCAGCTTTGGCGAGTTGGTGGAGGCCATGATGCCAGTATGGTCAGGAAAAGCGGTGACCCATTACTGTTATCGAGCGGATGAATCCCTTCATGTGTTGAGTGCGGATTCGTTCGAAGTGACGATCAATATGGGGTGTCAGCCCCACATACCGACAGGGGGTGATTTGAAGGATTCTTGTCGAGTGGCCCATGTTACCGCTGACCTCTGGGATAATGCCGATGTTCAAGGTTTTATTGAGTTGCTACTGCGTAAGTTGAAGGCTTCTTTGGTGTTGTCATCGGTTGATAAGTGTAATACTCCCGCGGAGGTGGAATGTGCAGAGTGTGACAGTACGACCGCGTTTGTGTTTGATAATGGCAAGGATCAATTTTCCATTCACCTTGAAATTGTGTTGCAGTGTTTGAAGCTCGCTGAAGAGTATGGACAAGTGCCACCGCTTCCTGATGACTGGTGGTGCAACATGAATCATAATCTGGACTCGCAAATTTTTTAGAAGGGCACCATAAGCATTATGTGTTTTCTTCTGAAGGGAGCGTGTCAGGTTTAGGGTGATCGATTAATGTTTTCGATAAAATGCCACGGTTGACCCCTAACACTTTTGCAACGTGGCTTTTTCTTTTGCCGACCATGCCCATCGACTCTTGGAATATCACGGGCTTGAAGGCGCGCAATATCTGACTGACATCGGGCGTGTCCAATTTCTCATCGAACTGAGAGAGGTAGGCTTTCAAGTTGGCCTTAAACGCTTTTTTCGCTTGTTTCATTTCATCAGAAGGGGGCGTTTGCATGGGAATTGCCTTAGAGTATGAATTGGAGCGTGCAGCGGGAATCGAACCCGCATCATCAGCTTGGAAGGCTGAGGTAATAGCCATTATACGATGCACGCAACGGAGCGCCTGTGAGAGGACTCCGGCCAATGAGCATCCTGTTCCCCAATGGCGCGAGTATTGTAGCGAATATTGGTGTGACCTCAAGCGCTATTTTCAGTGCGTTTTTGTGGAGAATGGCGATGGGCATTGTGTTGATGGGTGAGCAGTGAGAATATGACGCCACTTATCACCGATTGGAGGCAATATGGCTGCTTACCAAATTCGTTATTATGATAACGAAGAGACACTACTGAAATCGGAAACGGTATTCATGAAAGGCACCAGAGCGGCAAAACAAAGCGCGACCATGACCGCGCCTGAGCATACCGTCCGCACGATAATTCTTGATGTGGTTGGGCGTCCTTTGTTGACGAAAGAGCTCGGACAATGGACAGAGCATAAGAGCTAGGTATGTCGAACACTTATCAATACTACAAAGCGCTGAATACATTGGTGTCCAATGCGCTGCTTCACCTGTTTATGCAAACCCAAGCGACCAAGGGGTTTGTCCCCAAGGCCAAGCGTAACGCCATCTTAGTCAAATACATCAAAGCTAGGCAGCATCTCCCTGAATTTAAAGCCATCAAGAAAGACATGAAAACCATGTTGAACCTGGGGCGTAAAGGCGGAGACTTACAGCAAGGCCTGGATGAGATTAACACCATGGCTCAAGAGCATTATAAGCGCCTGTCTCATGCGGATGACCTTTACGTGGCGCTCAATCACGCCTATGAACAAGCGGGGTTTGAATCTCGGCTTGAGCATGTGGATGAACACAAAGAAGAAGACATTCTCTATATGGCAGCAAAAGAGATTGAAGAAGGATTTGATGACAAGAATATCCAGCTTAGGCCGTTAAAGCTGTTCATCAAAACCGATAAACTCAGTCAGCTCATCAAGATATTTGATGATGAAGGGCACTACACGCTAGTGCAAGACTCTATTAATGAGCAGGGTTTTTCTCACCTGTTATTAACGCATTCTTAATGGCCAAAGTCAGAGTGGCCCATGTTTAACCAGTCAGTATACCGAGAGAGGATGTATGGCGTTTAGTGAGTTTGAGACAGCTCGATATTTAAAGATGATGCAAACATTTGTGGAAGAGATACGTCCACCTCAAGCTGTGAGAGCGCAGATTGACTATATTTCTGAGATTGAGAAGCAAAGTGTGATGCTTTATGAACTCTCCAATTCGTTCTCAAGAGACGGCACAACGCAGCGCTTTCCTGTTGCAAAAATCACCTACGTGAATACGAAAAAGCATTGGGTTTTGTATGGAATGCGAGCGTCAGGAAAGTGGATGAAGCACTCGATACATTCTCATTTGGAGTTCGCGATAGGCACGCTAAAAGCAGACCCTGATTGCAACTTCTTCGGCTAGTATTTTCGAGCAAAAATCGACCTTTCTTCTTTACAATCGATCGATTTTTGCTATCGTAACCACTCTTAATACGTTCGTTACCCACGTTAAGCGGTATCAAGCACACGGCCTCAATAAGCCTTAAATGCCCCTAGGAAGCGTGTCGCGGTCTGACCCAGTCAGATTGAAGGGATTTCAAATCATTGTTTCGGCAATGGCTAACATAGCAAATCATTAAGATGTTGCTATGGCCTACAATCCAAAACCCATGCGGGAATATTATTTCCCATGGGGTGATAGTTTTCTCGCTTTTTTCATTTTTGAAGAGAGAGAAAAATCATGTCACAAGCAAACCAAGACTCCCAGAAAGCGTTAAACCTACATACCAAAGGTATTGGATATCTTAACCGTATCCGTAAAGTAACGCCGAAAAAGGGCCAGCCGTTTTGGTCGGTCGAAGTGAATTGCCACTATGGTACAGACAAAGATTCGACCCGTTTTGATTGCATAGTTGTTGGCAAAGATGCCATCGACTTGTTTGATAAACACCTGGTTGGGATGACCAAAGAAGATACCGTGACGGCCAGTGTGCTCATCAGTGATATCTATTTGCATCAGTATATCTACACAAAAGGCCCAAAAACGGGCGAACCTGGTGCTTGCATCAAGGGACGTCTTTTGGAAGTGAAGTATTTGAAAGTGAACGGTCAAGTGGTGCATTCCACTAAGCTTCAAGCAACGAATACCCACGCTGCCTAATCAAAACCACATCAGCACGCCTTCGGGCGTGACTGACCCATGCGGGAAACACTCTCCGCCTGGTGGGGTTGTTTTCTCGCTTTATATTAAGAAGAGAGAAAACAATGAAAAACATGAGCCAAACTATCACGACCCTTGAAGCGTGCTACGCTCAATTTCAATTAGAAATGAACATGTTCTATACGATTTTGGGACAGCACGCTCGCATCCAAGACTATTTTGCTTGGAATGTGGATGTGGCTTTAAACATGGTGAATCACGCGAAATCGCTAGCTGAAAGCTGGCCTGAGCGTTTTCCTGAGTTTGAAGAGCAATTTGAGGAGGAGTGTTATCTGGCGCAAGGTTGGTGTTTAGACGTTCTGGATGAGGCCGCGCCGATGATCGAGCGTTCTTATCCTCAATTCCAATCACCACCGTCGATAATGGAAAGAATTCATGTCTTTCTGTCATCCAAGCGTCAACGTTGGGTTATGTAACCCAAACCCACTGAAAGTCGCCCGTTAGGGTACTTTCATTGGAGTCTGCCAGACTCTTAAAACAACGGCACTAAGCAAAGTCGAGTGATCGTGTTTTGCTTTCTTACGTTATCCCTTGCAGGGCACCGCTTCTGTAATGGGTTGGGTGTTCTGCTTTTTTTGTTATACTAAAAGAAGGAAATCCAATGAAAGGAACGACAATGTCAGACAATCAGGGCCATTCAATTGTTCTTTCGTCAGAGCAAGTCATTAATGCACTCATGCACACTGCGACTCAATCGCATGTGCAAGAGTCTGAATCACGCCTTAACCATCGAATCGATGAAGTGAAGGAAGATTTAGGCAAGCGCATTGATGAAAGCAATAAGCGCATTGATGACGCTAAAGATGATCTTGGAAAACGAATTGATAAGCTTGATGCCAAGTTTGACCGCTTGACCTTTCTGTTCGTGAGCCTTTCTATGACTTTGTTTTTTAAAGATCAAATCATGATGCTTTTTAGTCAATAACATTGGAGGGTTACTGTCATGTCGGACAAAAGTAGCAACCATGTTACCGCTAAAGACTTACTGTACGTTATGTATGATTTGGCAAAGCGAAGCGTTACTCGAAAAGAGTTAGAGCAGCGATGCCGTCAGTTAGAAGTAAAGATAGAAAAGCTTACAGAGAAAGTCGAATCGTTATCGAAAGATAAATAGCATTACCTACTTTGAGCATAGTGTTGAATTAACTCAAACGCCTCCTTGTGAGGCGTTTTCTTTTTCTGAAAAACAGGACTCTATGCCGTCCTACGGGCTTCGCCCTACCTGCAAAGCCAATAAGATAAGAAAATGCTGCGCTTATTTCCTTATCTCATCGACTTTCAGTGAATCCTTTCTCTCATTTAAATAAACGCACTTCTTTTTGCACCACATTGGTGCAATCAACACTCCGCAGCAAAATTCACTCACAGGTATATAAAAAGTCAAGGATTAGGCGGCACTATTTTTCTGCTATTTTCGTGCCGTCTAATCCGTGACTCTCGATCTAAACTTGGTATCGTTTCCTTATTGAACAACAACAAGGAAACGAACATGAAAGCGATACCTTGTGCCATTGGCGTACTGACGTTAGTCGGATGCGCGAGTGAGCCGCCGCCTGTTATCCCAGAGCCCATGGCGCCAATGAATGTGCGCACGGCGCCCGATTTACAACAAAGCGCCATGATAAAGACCTCACGCTACACCCTGAGCAACCCAGTGCACGGGGCGAGATTGGTGGATATTCTCAATGTGTCTGTCGATGCGCGCATTCCAACGCTGGATGCGGATTTAACCGTTAAGGAGGGACTGAACTTCTTACTGGATGACTCAGGCGTAAAGCTGCGTGAGCCGCGCTCTTATGGTGAAGAGCAACTCTACAAGCAGCCGTTGCCACTGGCGCACTCCGACCTTGGCACCATGCCACTTCGTGAGGCGCTGCAAGTGCTGGGTGGTGAAGCCTTTGAACTCCAAGAAGACGTGGTTAAGCGCGAAGTGGGCTTTTCTTTGAAATCAGGCTACGTCTGGCAGCCCCCAAAAAAGGATGCCATTACGCCAACACCAACCATCAGCAAGGCGCTTGCTCACAACCAAGCTGCCAGCAGTGAGTCTCTTCAAGAAGCCAATGATGCTTTGTTTTTGGGAGAGAGCGTAACGCATTCAGTCAGTAAGACGGTGCCAGGCAAGGTTACGGGACTATCTGGTCGCTCAACTTTTAAAGTCAAGGTGGGGGAAACCTATCGAACGGCGCTCCTTCGCTGGATGAATCGCGGTGGCATTAAGCATGTTGCCATTGCCAAAGTCCCTCAGTTTCAAGAGGCGCTCTCTCAATCGGCTCATGAGGCATTTGTGAAAGAGGGCACGCTAGGTCAAGCCGTGGCCGCGCTCTCTTATCAAGTGGATGGGCTCGATGCGTTAACTTACACCCCTAAGCCTTCACTAGAGATGGCGGCACTTCACCCTTACAAGCGTGACGCTGTCACTCTATTTTTATTGCAAGGTAAGACTCTGTCACAAGCGGGCGCCTTTGCAGCAAAACAATACGGTTGGAAATGGCAAGCGCAGCCAGATTTACCCGACTACCGCTTTGACCAAGTTTACCCAATGGTCACCAAGCGCGGTGACATCAATCAAGCCATGAATGAAATCCTGGCCTCTTACCCACTGAAAGTGCAGCGCCTTGATGAGAGCCGCACCCTCTACTTAACCAAAGCGAGTACATTATGATGCCGATATCTTCAGGCACTTTGAAGCCCGTTGCCTTGATCATGCTTTCACTCTCGCTGCTGGGGTGTGAAATGCTGGGGTTCAACGAATACGACAAGAGAAACAGTGAATCCGACCAAGTATCACAACGTATTGATGCTTATCAACAAGGGCTGACAACAAACAAAGTGGAGACCGTAAGCTTTCCACCCGTGGACATTCGCCCGATGCAAGCCAGCCGATATGCGTGGCTCGATAAACCCGTGCAAATCAGCGCTTACCAACAACCTCTAGAGTCTGTATTGGTGAAACTTTCTCGCCAAGCGGGCGTGAGCGTACAAATCCAAAGCGACGTGAAGCGCGACCTGCCCGTGTCGCTCTCTGTTGATGGGACGCTCTCTGACGCACTGAATCAACTGCAAGCATTAACCGACATTGCTTTGGTTCCTGGCGCAAACACATTGAGCGCTCAGCCTATGCTGTCAGAAACGTTTGAACTGAGCCTGCCGCCAGGCCGAATTAGCGGTCAAATTGGTGAGTCCACCTCGGGAGACAGTGGGGATGATGAAGAGGGCACCACGCAGCTAGAGGGGCAGTTTGTCACCACCTCGACAGAGGATGTCAGTCCCTTTGAGCAGGTGGCACTCGGCGTGAAAGCGCTGCTAATGGACACCAACGGTGATAATGATAACACCGTTGGCAGTGTGGAAGCGATATCGTCTCTTTCTCGACTAGTGGTGCGCACGACCCCATCTCGAATGAAAGCGGTGAAGGCTTTCATTGAGCAAAGTGAGGCGGACTTAAATGCTCAGGTACTGCTGAAAGTGGAAGTGCTGGAGTTTCGCTCGAACTTAGGTCATGAGCGCGGCGTGGATTGGAACTTGGTCAAAGATATTGGTAACGACAGCAGTTTAACCTTTTTCATTCCAGGGACGTCTTTGGAGTCCTCTGGCGGCTCAGGCATGGCATTCACGGGAGGCGGCAAGTGGTCAGGCTCGACAGCGCTGATTCAAGCCCTCAACCAGCAAGGTCAAACCGCCACTCAATCGCCCGTATCGCTGTATGTGCAGAACTACCAAACCAACCACATCACGACAGGCAACACCGTGGATTACATCAGTCGCCTATCCAGTGATTCCGATGAAGGGGTCGTGAGCTCTGATATTGAGATTGACACCCGTCGCTCAGGCATGGATTTCATTGTGGTACCGAACATCCAAGATGAAAAAGTCCACCTGCGTATCTCAGGGCTGCTAACCAAAATCTTAGGGTTTGAGCAACAAGACATTAATGGTCAAGTCGTGAAATTCCCTCAAATGAAAGAGTCGAAAATCAACATGGCAACCAACCTTCGCTATGGGCAAACCATTGTATTGAGCTCTATCTCACAGGAAGAGAGCAGCACTCAAGACAGCACCTTCTTTGGTGTGCCGTTTTTCGGTGGCTGGAGTGCTCAAACGCAGCGAGTGGAAACCTTGGTGTTACTGACGCCCATTCGCGCGGATGGTTAAGGAGTGTCCATGATGTTTTTTACGTTGCCCCATAACGGGAATCCGCTCTTTGCAAGATTGACGTTGCAAGGTGCAGGGAAAGGTCAGCCGTATCGCTGTTTTGTGTCAGGAAAAACGCACCTATCTCTGTACGCGCAAGTGACGCCAGGTGTGGCTTGGTCAGAAGTGTACCGACGCGTATTGAAAGCTCGTGGGTGTGATGTTGAGCACGCGGCAGTCATGGCGCACCACCCTGATGAGAAAGAAGGGGCGCAATGGCATGTGACCATTATCCACAAAGGCGAGGTGATTCAGCATTGGTCTCAAGCGACCAATGACGTCTCTGGCAGCATTGATGTGCAAGGTCAATCTCACCATTACTGGGTGGGTTTAGATGAAACCACAAGCTTGCCAAACACCCCATTCAATGCGAAAGCCAGCATTGAACACATGGCGCCTCTGACCGAGCAAGAGCAAAGCGTCATCGGGCAATACACCCTAAAGAAACGCCGTTGGCCTCTCATGGTAGCGGGCGCGGGGCTCTTGGTCGCACTGGCCTGGGGAGGGGCAGCTTGGCTGACTGCTCCAGAGGTTACCCCTGTGAAAGCGCCCCCTACCGTGGAAACGGTAGAAGTCGTTGAAACCCAAGTGAAAACTGACCCAAACGAAGCGTATCGAGAAGCCATCGCAAAGGGGCACAGCGCTCACCGTTTGATGTATGAGCTGGGCATGGCGATGACATTAACCGACACCCTCCCTCAAGGGTGGAAAGTGGGCAGCATCCAAAGTCAATCAGGCAATGTGCAGATTGATATTCAGCGCGAGACGCACGGGGAGGTCGGCATGATGTTGGCGTTTGCGGACTACTACAAAAAGCTCAAGCCTTACATCACGCTTTGGTCAGACCGTGCGGACATTCGCTGGAAAAACCCAAGCGACAATACGCATTGGTTAAGCCATGGCGCGCCGCATTCGTCCACCAAAGTGGCGTTACTGGACGCGTTAACCCGAGTAGGACTGGTTACCAAGGTGGTCAGTGAGTCTGCGAACCCTCACTTCATTTCATCCATGATTGAAGTAAAAGGAGAGCTCAGTGCAGGACGTTTGGGGCAATTTAGTCAAGCCTTTGAAGCGCTGCCTCTGTTTGTTCGAAAGGCCACATTCTCCCCCAAGTCCGAACGAACTTGGGAGGCAACATTAACGATGATACTCATCACTCGACAAGGAGATGAACAATGAGCAGCAAAGTAAAAGTGGGAGCAGCGATAGTCGGCCTCATCGGAATTGCCGCACTCGCCGCGACGATGAACACCGACAAAGGCTCAAAATACCTAAAGGCAGCACAAGCGCCCCAACAAGCCGAAAACTATGAGGATAAGGAGCCTCAGTCTCATTCTTCGCCGATTTCTAAGGGGAAGAATGAGGAAACCAGCACACAGGAGAGCTCGCAAGCGGAAAAAGCGTCGGCGCACACTCAAGCTCAACCTGACAAGGTGGCGTCGGATGTTGAAAAAGAAGACAAAAAAGCCCCTGAAACACCCGAAAGGCCCATCACGCTTGGGGCGGTGGATAAGCACTTTTCCGAAAGATTCTTAGATACGCTGACCCTTGTCGATAAGCAGGACGCACTGATTAATGCCAAGCTGGATGCGGAAATTCGAAAAGCGCAAGGGGAAGGAGAGTTGGGCTTAAATCAAGCCGTCCCTGTGGCCACAGCAACCACAAACACCGAAGCAAAGAAGCCCGAGTTTACCCCTATCTATGTAGACCGCACTTACTTTGATGGGGATAAACCCTGGGCGGAAATGGATCTCTTTATGACGGGTGACATGACCCAGCTTTATCCCGCATGGGAGGGGACGCGCTATCGCAATGTTGAAATCATCAAGATTGAGAAAGCGGGTGTCTGGCTCTCTGAGAGCGGCAAGAAACGCTTTATTCGCACTGGAGAAACCGAATGAATATAGAACTCACGATGGACAAAGCGCTGCTAACGCTTTGTCTTGAGGATGGCCACACGGTGGTCGATAAGAGGGGGAACATCCATACAGGTCAGCCGAGCACGCCGAAAAGTGATGAAATTCGTGATTACCTGATGACGCACTGCGCCCACTTTGGTCAAGCCAAAGGCTGGGTACCCAATCGTTATTTGTTAGATCGCAACGCATTGACCATCCACCTCGACAGCATACAAGCGCTCTTGCTCGATAAAGGGGGGGAGATGAAATCCAGCGTGGGTGACCGCTTAACCGCACTGTGTCAATCGGCGGTTAACCGAGGCGCGTCAGATATCCACCTAGAGGTGCATCGCAACCAAACCAGGGTACTCCTTCGAGTGGATGGGAAGCGTGAGCCTTTGCTGGTGCTTTCTAATGGCGAAAGCGCGCAGAGACTGCCAGATGCGACAGGGCATCAGTTGGGCTCTTACCTGTTCCAGGTGCTAGGTCGTCAAAACTTTTCTGTGCGAACGCCGATGAATGACCGTTTTGAGCTCAACCTGGAGGTCAAGGGTCGATTACAACCTGTGGAGTGGCGTGCGGCGTTAATGCCACTTGACCGAGGGTTTAAGTTGGTCCTTCGCTGCTTAACCTCCCTTGGTCAGCCATTAACCCTGAAAGGCATGGATTTACTGCCTGCGCACACCAAGTTACTGAAAGAAAAAGTAGCTCGCCGAAGTGGCATCATCATTTTAACGGGGCCGATGGGGTCGGGTAAATCATCAATGATGTACGCGCTGCTTGAGACCATTGACCGAACAGCGCGCTGCGTACACAGCTTGGAAGACCCTGTGGAGTTTGAGCAGACCATGGTCACCAAAACGCTGGTAGAGCCTAAGCGAGAGCTCAAAGAGGGTGGTGGTCTTTACCTCGACTACACCTTCTATGCGCACGAACAACTTCGTCAAGACATTGATGTGACTTCGTTTGGCGAGCTTAGACAGGCCGACACCGTGAAAGAGTTCATCCGTAAAGGGGAAACGGGAGGCTTAGCGCTCTCAACACTGCACTCAAACAGCGCCATCGGGGTGCCGTCGATATTCATTGAGCAGCTTGATGTGCCAGCTTCCGTGGTGGCAGCGCCTGGTCTGATGCAGCTTTTTACCCACCAAAAGCTCATTCGCTCGCTGTGCGACTGTAAGTGCCCAGCGCTTAGCGATGAAACTCGCACGCTGTATGAGCAAGCGGGGCAATTGCCTTTGTATCACCGAAAAATCAAACAACTGAAACGGGTGCTCGGTGAAGAGGCGCAACACGCCGCCATCACACGCCCTAAAGGCTGCGCTCAATGCGACAGCAAAGGGGAGAGAGGGCGAAAGCTTGTCATAGAGATGATTGCGGTAGACGACGATGACCGCGACTTTTTCCAAAATCGTGACTATCTCGGTTGGAAAAAACATCTGAAATCAAAAGGGTGGCCTGATATTCGAGCGCACGCTCTGCACCGATTGCGGTTAGGTCAGGTAGATATTTTGAGTGCGTCTGAGCAGGTTGATGGACTGGTCGAACTGCCAAGCCAAAGCATTTACCAGACATTGTATCAACAACTCGCCGATACGGAGGAGCGAGCATGAATCTCCAAGCCTTGATGTTCACTCGTCAAGACCAAAAAAGCCTCTTGGAGCAGTGGGCCATGTGCGAAGAGGATGGCCTGACGACCATGCAGTTCTGCGCCTTGCTCACCGAGCACGGCAGCAGCAGTGAGCAAAAAGTTGGGCGCGAAGGCCAGCAAGCTGCCGCCGATGGGGAAGCGTTTTCTCAGGTGCTGGGTCGTTGGTGTAGCCCAATGGTTGTGGGGGCGATTGACGCGGGCGAGCAGGCGGGCAACCGCCTGCTGGGTATTCGCGTGGCTTTAAGCATCTTACAAGGGGGGCAAAATGTCATGGCACGGTTAGCCAAGGTGACCCTATTTCCCCTTGCCATGATGTGCGCGACAGGCTCAATGGGGCTCTACATTTCAGGCGAAATCATCCAGACCGCTCAATTGAAGATGGGGACAGGTAGTCAACTGCATCAAACTCTCGATACCGTCTTGCCTGCTCTGGCTATCGCCATTGCGCTACTGCTGACGCTCATCACTATTGCTTTGCCGTTGTGGTCGGGTTTTGGACGCTCATTCGCCGATAAGCTGCCTCTGTTCTCCCACTATCGCCTTGGGGTTGCCAGTGGTTTTTTAGAGGTCGTCGGAAAGCTCTCAGAAACAGGGTTAAGTTTGGATGAATCTTTGTCTCTGGTTGCCCCGAAAGCCACCCCGTATTTGCGTCATCACATTCACGCCATGCGCACCACACTGCTAAGAACCAGTAACTTAGGCAGCGTGATGGACACGGGACTACTGATGAAAACCACGCAAAGCAAACTGCATGTCTTAGGGGAGAGCCAAAGGCTGACGCATCTTCTTCTTCGTGCAGGCGAACACCACCGCGATGCGGTGGAGAAACAATTGAAACGCCTTGAGGCCTGGCTTCCCAAAGTCATTTTGCTGATAGGCATCGGTTTATTGCTGACCCTCGTTGGGTCGGTAATGAACGACCTCTTAACACAAATCTTATAGCAACAGGAATTATCATGAAAAAAACAATGCAATCACAATCACGCCGCCACCCTTTGTCTAAGAAGCAAGGCGGATTCTCGTTACCTGACTTCGCCCTGTGGGTTGTGCTGGCAGGCGGCTTAATTTTGGGGCTCATCCAGCTTTACGCAATGGCATCAGGCTCATTAAAAGAGTTTCAGACGACGCAAGCAGTTAACTCACTCAAGGCGGCAGCAGAAAACGTCAAAATCATCAATCACACGGGGTTGTCTATGACCAAAGTCTGCGATGAAAACCGCAATGCCGCACCAAAAGCCCTATGTGGTGAAGCGCGAGACGGCAAAGGCACTAACCCTTACGGTGGTGATTACCAGCTAGCGCCCAACAGTAACTTCTCTTTAGTAGATGTCACCGTGACAGGTATTGATACGCAGTACATCGACAGCATTGCCGACAAGCTCGCCACCATGAGTTCGGGCAACTGCGCCAGCTTTACAGGGTGCAGCACCATTGCGCTGTCAGGTAATAACATTACGGTGACGTTGTAGTGAATCTGCCATCGATGATTCTGGCGCTCTCTCTGAGCGCCAGTGTAGTGGGGGTGGGGTGGCACTATACCGCCTCTATGCGCTTACATTCCGAGTTAAGCGTGCAAGCTCAAACGGTGATGGACGCCATGGCAACGAACATGAGCTTTCATGTGGGAGAGACGAGCTGCATGACAGAGCCTGGCAATCACAGCCTTGAGGCGCTGAAAGCGAAGGACTATTTAAGCGAGTCGTTTGAGAGTGATTGGGACATCACCACGCAATACCACTTAAATCCGCCTTGGGTGACGTATCAAGTTCTGTTTCATGGAAAAACAGAAGCTGAACTCGACGAGCTTAAACAGGTTGCGCCTCGATTTGGGACGCACTACCGCCTGGATTTTGGAGCTAAGACGCTGACCGTGTATTCCAATACGGATTACTACCTGAAATCTCAATATCAATTTAACCGATACGACTGGTCAACCGACTGCTTCGTTGATCCGTTGTAACGATTCAAATAAAGGAAAAAAATGAAACTCAATAAAAGCGTGTCCCACAAAAAGCAGCAAGGTTCCACTTTAATGAGCGTTTTGCTCGGGTTGTCAATAGCGGCTCCCTTAATGTTGGGATACTACAAATTCGATCAAAAGCGACAAGACAAGCTCGACCGAGAAGCTTTTGCTGTCTCAATCAGTGAAATAATGGAAGCCGCGCAATCTTGGCAGTTTCAGTACGTTAAAAATAATAACTATGATGACGTATCTTATGAAAACCCATTGATTTTTGAGACGTGGCCCCCGTCCTTGGATGCGCTGATTGCTTCTCCTTATCTTAATGATGGATGTAGTTTAGCCGAGGAGTCAGCGGGTAAGTGCCTTCGCTATGATGGCGTGGATTGGAGTAATCGACGCATCACTCAAGAGAAAAGCTATAAGACTTTCGATAATCAGTACAAGATTGTCATTCCATTGGGCGATCTCGCTCCTGGAGGAGGCGCAGGGCATGAGGATTGGGATAGATACAACCGCTGGGTTGCACCGTTAAGAGAGATTGGCGCAAAACAAAGACCTAATTACGACGTAGAACTGAATGTTAAGTTTTTACAAGACTCAATCGCCTACTCAGAGATGGTGTGGCGCAACGGTTCAAAAACGCTAACTGGTGATTGGGATGTGGGGGGCGCACACGGCATCACGAACGCGAAAGACTACATGATTGCAGCAAGTGACGGCAGTCAGATATCGGTATCAAGAAGACTTGTGACGATTGAGGGGGTTTCACATCTTGATGATGTAATGAAGCCTAAGTGCAGCAAAGGTTTGTCACCGAATTTGATATTGAACTTTGGTGGCATTAATACTGATCATCGCTATGACTATTTAGGCAACTTCAAAGCTTACATTCTAACTCAAAATAGCAATTACTGGACTGTCGGTATTGAAGCTTCTTTGAGAAACAAGAACACAAAGAACCTTGAAGTAACGAATCTTGGCAAAGCGACCGCTTTAGTTCAGTGTATTTAACAGGAGAAAGTCATGAAAAAAGTAATGTTAATGATTGCGCTTATGAGTGGCGCAATGGCAAGCCATACGGTGCTTGCAAAGGTTACGCTTGAAGATGGTTATGCGAGTGAGGCCGAGTATTGGGACAGCGTTAAGCAAAACCGCGCTGAATATGAAAAAGATTTGTATGACGGACTAGAGCCGCCGAAGTCAGAAACAACAACTGACGATCCTTATCTCTTCGGAGGTAGTTACGGCGAAACGATTAGTGACAGAAAAAAAAGTTGCAGCTCGCCAAATCCAATTACAGGAAACTGTAGTTGTCCGTCAGGCTACGATGATGTAAATCATTCCAACAACGGCGGTTCAATTATTTCAACTTGTTATAAACGAGTAAAATAACCAAAAAACCTCATGAGGATATGGATATCCTCATGAGGTTTTGCTATAATGTGTTCATCTACACAACCAGAGGCGTATACCATGTCAAAGCTAGCTTATAGAGATGATAAAAAACTTATATACGGCTGCTATCTAACTGATGAAGACCATAAGATAGTTACTCAAGCAGTTGATAAAGCAGCAAAGAGCATTGGTGTCACAAACAATCGAAAAGCAAGACTTGCATTGATTGAAATGGCTAGATTCTACAATGAAAAAGGAACGTCAGAATGAAAAAAACATTGCTCGCACTTTGGCTAAGTGCACTATCAAGCTCGTCTTTTGCTATCACAAACGGAACTGTTGTCGATTGGCAAAGTGACTTTGATGATTATGTCTCGGGTAACTGCACTGGCTTAATCATTGGCGGTGATCAAATTCTTACTGCTGCGCACTGTGGCATCCCTGATAACGTAGTTGTTACACATGACGGTAGCTATCTTGATGTCGTTTCAAAAGTTGACAATCCAAACTATAGCTTCACTACTGATTACGATGTCTCTATTCTAAACATAGGTACACAACCAAACCAAAACATCCGATTTTTTTCTGACTTAAACAATCCTACCGCAAGCGTAGGCGATGCGGTTCATACCTACGGTTTCGCTGGTAGTCTTACTGAATTGAAACGTGGTGACTTTTCAGTAATGCGAGTAAGCGATGCGTC
Source organism: Vibrio sp. 10N.261.46.A3 (assembly GCF_041472995.1). NCBI lineage: Bacteria > Pseudomonadati > Pseudomonadota > Gammaproteobacteria > Vibrionales > Vibrionaceae > Vibrio > Vibrio sp. 10N.261.46.A3. Next base: position 15,220 of record NZ_JBFRRH010000001.1, read on the forward strand.
TCACTATCGAATGTATCACGAATACGCAGCAGGAATTTCGCAGACAGAAAACGGCGATAGTGGCAGCGCGTGGTTTAACGCTAGTGATGAAATCATAGGAGTAACTAGCGGAGGTGATGCCTTCGCAGATCTCTTTTACTCAAAAGACTTCATTCTTGAGACTGTGGACGGTTGGCATTATCCGACTGTACTTAAAGGCACGGGCACTCAGACTGTGAAAGTTCAGTCATTGCACCAAAATGGTGTGACAGATTCTGCTTACGCGACAGGCGATGTTCAGCTTGTTGGCGGTACTTGTCAGACTCTAGCAACTATTAACGAGTTCGATACGTGTACTTACGAGCTTGATGTGATAGGCACGGGACAGCTTCACCTAAGCAGCGATGAAGTCATTGATATCACTCCAGAATCAGGCGGCTCTCTGTCAGTTTGGGGCTTGTCTCTAATCGCACTCTTAGGTTTGCGCCGTCGAAAAGCCATCGCATAACGGAAAAGTGCCTTCTGTACGCTCTGCCATTAAGGTTCGCTATGAAAGAAGAATTTGCACCCAGCGACTTGGTCGTATTGGAAATGCTGGAAGGTAACGACTGGCGCTACATTCGCACTTATTATGCGAGAGCAAAATATCTGCTGAATAAAACCCAGCATCGAGGTTATCTGCTCTATCGAGAGCGAGATGGACACCCACTGAACAGAAAATCGGTACGATTGAGATAATCCCACCTTGAGATGAGCGTTGAATGGTACATTCAATGGGAGTCTTGAGGCCACAACCGAAGGGCGTGAGCGCTTTTTTATCCGATTGGTGTCAAATAGGCTCCTGTAAACAAACACCGAGCACCCACAAAGAGGTGTGACGCCAATCGTCTCCCTTGCCCACTCAGCAGTGTAGTGTTGTGTGGGCTTTTTTTTACTTGGCGCGCCGCTGACTAAACTATCGAACACCACCATATCAACACGAAACATGCTCTTAACAACGTTGACGAAGCGCCGCACTGATATTAACATGATTGCTGTAAACCCTTTCTTATCTACTCCAAACCGGCTTGGTTTCCCTTACGCGTAAAATGGTAGGGGCATTTTTTCAAAACCATTGATAAGCCTCTTCTTTTCCTTTATATCTACCCCCGAAAATCGTCCAGTTAGCTCAAACACACAGGCATAAAATGAAATTAACTCAGCGTCAGACTGAAACCCCCACTTCATTGCGAGCGCTCACTCGATGGAGTCAAGATAACCGAACTGACCGAGGTCAGAACAACCCCAACAAAAAGAACGTCATCAATCAGCAATACTCGGTCCCTCAAGAGACCATCGCCCTAGCGCTGAGCGACTATGTATCGGGGAATTTCAAGTACAAAAAAGAGATAGCAAAGAAGCACAGCATATCGACCCAAACGCTGGTCAGGCACGCCAATGACCGCGAATTGGTTTTTGTTAAGCAAGGTGCTCAGCGAAAGAGGGGCCTATGAGGGATGACGTTAAAAACCATTCGTACATTTACCGTTCGGTTTACCCGAGAATATTAAAGACTCAACGCTTGTCCGACCTTATTACTCCCAGCCAATACTGGACAAAGGTGGGCAACAACCACCTGACATTTCAGGTGAAGAACAAAGTGCTCACTCCACGCCGGTATAACGTGCGTAATGAGCGCACCATTGAAGACCAAGCGTTACCCGAAGAGACGCGTCTCCCTAAGTGTCGCGTACGAAATTTTTGACACACTTCAAAGCGTACGGTTTGTCATCATCTATAATGATGGTAAACCCATCAGCGTCATTACGCTGATTCGGCTTTAATTCTATTCTCGCAAGGAGTGCGCATGAACACACAACCCCCAAAACACATCGTCAGCAAAAAAGAAAAGAAAGCGCTCATGGCCCAGCGCGCTGAAAGTGACACAACAATCCACGCCACGAGAAAGCGCATTGAAGCCATCAAGGAGCAGCAAGCGTTTGACAGAGAGTGGGGAGAGTTCACTCACTAACACCTCGTGTTAATAATCAGGCACGCCCAGTGCAATGCGCCATAATGGAGGCATCAAAAAGGGGAATCTCACCCCAAGGTAAGGGGTGTTCATTCTTTGACTGGCCTGGCGATAGGAAATCGCTGCAATCGCTGACTCCAGCGAGCCTTCTCTTGAAAAGTAGTGCATCAGCGTCTCTTCTGAGACGTTGAGCATTTGAGTGGCTTGAGAAACCGTCATCGCTCTGGATTCAGAATGGTCGTAGGGGCTTTTTTCTTTCATAGCATGGTGATTGTGAGCTGGAGTTTGGTGCAGTGTACCACACTCCGCCACTCGCTTTACCTTGCCCTTACCGGATACATCACCTACCACAAATAGACCAGAAGTCAAACGTTAGACGGCACTATTTTTCTACTATTTTCGAGCTGTCTAATTCGTGACTCTCAATGTGAGCTTGGTATCGTTTCCTTATGGAATCATCATAAGGAACGAACATGTCACCCTCGCCCAAAATATCTCGTCGGCGCTTACTTGCCGTACTGCTTTGCCTCTGCTTGGCAAGCATACTATGTGGTGCAACATTTTGGCTAACGCTTCAAGTCGTAGAGTCTCGCCTTGAAACGCACGCCACAGAAACGAGCAACGCCCTGTTAGCGCATCAAGAAACGCTGAACACCCAACAGCTTGCCCATCAAGAAGATACCCAAAACATCTTGAATAAGCTGAGTGGTATCCAACGCCAATTAACCGCGCATCAAGGCGTGCTGGACGCTCAATCCCAACGCATCACCTTGCAAGACAGGCGAGAAAGGGTGTCAGACCTTCAAACCCGCCTTGATGCTATTAAGCACCTATTAAACACCCACACCAAGGCACTTAAATCGCTCAAAACGACAGGGCAGCGCCAGCAAAGTCTAGCGCCTCGCACCAAGGTTGCGCCAGTCGTGACAACGCCTGTATCAAATCAGTCCAAACCGAAAGCCAAGCCCATTATTACCCCGCCTTTTGCCCTTTTTGATGTGCAAAAAAGAGGGATGCATCACCTAGCCATTGTCGGGGAGGCCAATGCTACCCACATGTCACAGCTTCGCGCGCTTCGTGAGGGGCAAACTTATCAAGCCTGGAAAGTTGAGCGCATCACTCAACAAGGCGTGCGTTTATCGAAAAACACCACCACTTTCTTTTTGGAGAAACCTTAATGAAACCCATCTTAATGGCACTCGCTCTCACGCTCAGCAGTGCGACTTACGCAGGCACAACAGACCCAATAGACACCCACGCCCAAGAAACCACGGTTCAGACGCTGAATCAGGCGAAAGCCTGGGGGTTGTCAGAGCAAGATTGGCAGCGCTATGAAACTTTGATGAGCTCTCCACAGGGCCATGGTCTTGAGAAATCCAACCCCATCACCGTACTTGGACGTTTTGCACGCACACCCAGCGAGAGAGCAAAGCTCGCGGAAGCCTTGGTGCACTACGAGAAGAAACGAGTCGAGGGCTTGTTGGCATTCAATCGCGCCTATCAGTCCGCTTGGAAGCGCCTCTATCCCACCCTTAAGCCTATTGGCACTCAGCGACCTGACCGCGTCGCGTTGTTCGTGCAAGAAGATTGCCTGACCTGCTTTACCGCCTATCAACAGTGGCGCAGCCAGGGCGTGGCGGTCGATGTCTACATCAGTGGGATACAGCAAGACGATGAGCGATTGAAGCGCTGGGCAGAGCAGGCGGGCATCACCACCTCGGACGTGCAATCAGGGGCGGTCACGCTCAATCATGATGATGCTGGATTGGCCTTTTCCTTTTCCATATCGAGCGGGCGCACCTTTCCTATGAGCGCACACCGCAAGGGGGGCGAATGGGCGCTTATCGACTTGCCTTAATGATGGTCGGCGCTCTGAGCAGCTCATCAAGCCTTGCCGTCCCAGCGCTGTATCAATCCATTGCCGCCAATGTCGGCGTACCTGACAAGGCCCTTTATGCGCTCGCCATGACCGAAACGGGCACTCGGTTAACCAATGGCACCCAAAGACCTTGGCCGTGGACGCTGAACGTCAAAGGGAAGGGGTACTACTACCCCAGTCGAGACGCGGCGTGTCAGGCTTTGCTTGGGTTTCTCACTCGTACGTCCTCCGTCGATATTGGACTGACTCAGGTGAACTGGCATTGGCATCAGTCTGCGTTCAATTCGCCCTGCTCCGCACTTGAGCCGACCAGCAATTTGACCTACGCCAGCCAATTGCTCAAAAAGGCATATCAAGACAAGCAACACTGGGGCTTGGCGGCGGGTGCTTATCACCGCCCAGCGGGCGGGGCGCCAGCCATTCGTTATCAACAACGCTTTGAGCGTTATTTTTACTCATTGTAGAAGGAGTCCAACTTGTACCGTTTTCTTTTTTTACTCATCAGTCTGGCTCACTTTAGTCAAGCTCACGCAGCCCCTAACGTCAGTGCGCGAGATTTTTCAACCATGCTGCCCGTCAGCACCCCTTCGCTCACCCCAGGCGAGGTACATAAGCGACCGTTAAAGCAAACGATAAGGCAGCCGCTTTTCATTGTCGGCGCAGACCCGATGTCGCATCGCTGGCTCAAACGCCACCGTGACTATCTCGCGCGCATTAAAGCTAAGGGCATTGTGGTGGATGTGCGCACGGTCTCTCAGCTTCAAGCACTAATGAATTACGACCTGCCGATGTACCCGATTCAAGGGCATGAGTTTGCTGATATTTTTTCAATCACGCATTACCCCGTTTTATTACATGAAGGAGAGCTCAAGCAATGAGACCCCCACAACACGATTTCATTACACCCAAAATCAAACAGCACGCGCTTCGAGAGTGTGATGTTCATGAGATTGTCGCCAAAGTGCACGGCATTACCGCCAAACCGGAATTTGCACCGTTGATTTTAACCCTTATCGAGCAGTGTTTGGTGGAATCCATTCGACCTGAGCAGGCGATGATGTCGCTGATTCAGCGCAATCTTGCCTCCACCCACAACACGCGATTGGTTTTTCCTACCCAGGAGGTGGTGAGATGATGGAAGGACTCCTTCGCCCCGCCGAGGAGCGATACAGCGCTATCGCCCTCACGGTGTCGGCGTGCTGGTTACTGAGCGCGCCATCGCTGTTTATGCTGACATCGGGCAGCGCAACAGCGCTGGCGGCGGGCATGTTGTCACTGGCAGCCCTACGCGAACATCAAGCTCGCACCCTGCGCCGATATCAGAAAGGGCTCATGCGGCTGCCCTATTGGGCTATGCCTTCTCAAGATATGCCTGTCTACCAAGATAAGCTTTTTCTAGGGAAAGGGTTTGAGGTGTTACCCCGTCACGCCCAGCGTCTGTTTGATACGCGTCAGATTGGTGCTGAGCCCTACGTGACCCCAAGCGCGCTATACCACTTTGCCAGGGCGCAAGAAGCCAAATACGAACATCACGCATTGGGACGATTCTGGTCAGCCAAACCGGTCTTCAAGGAAGGGACGCTCACCGCACTCAATCCACTGCTGAAAAAGCTCAACCCCGCCCCACCGAGACCGCCTGTGGGTGGAGACACCTGCCTTCACGGCGTGGGATTGGAAGAGGAGCGAGACTGTTTATTACCCAGCAGCGCCAGAGCGGGCCACACTTTAGTGCTCGGCACGACAGGGGTAGGCAAAACACGCCTTGCAGAGCTTTTGGTGACGCAAGACATTCGCCGCGGAGATGTGGTGTTCGTGTTTGACCCAAAAGGGGATGCTGACATGTTGCTTCGCATGTACATCGAGTGCCTGCGCTCAGGGCGCTTGGATGACTTCTACGTTCTACACCTTGGTTACCCAGACCAAAGCGGGCGTTACTCGCCTCTTGGGCGATTCAATCGCATCACCGAGGTAGCGACCCGCGTATCAGGTCAACTTGAGGGCAGTGGCAACAGCGCCGCTTTTAAGCAGTTCGCTTGGCGGTTTGTTAATATCATTGCCAGGGCGCAAGAGGCACTGGGGCGCAAGCCAGACATGGCGTCAATTCAGCGCTACGTGACCGCCATTGATGAGCTCTACATGGACTACTGCATCAAAATGTTGCCCAGTTATCACCCTCAAGCAGTAGAGTGGGTGATGGAAATGGAAACGCAGGTGGATGAGACCAACACCCCCAAACATCTGCAAGGCCGACACCCAAGAGTAGTGGCTCTGGAAACCTACTTCCAAGCCTACCCCAATGATGATGACGTTCTAGCAGGGCTTCGCAGCGCGATTCAATACGACAAAACCTACTTTGACAAAATCGTAGCGTCACTGCTGCCGCTGCTCGAAAAACTCGGAACTGGCAAAACGGCCGACCTCATCTCACCCAAACATCGAGCGCACGATGATAGACCCACGCTTGACTGGCGAGAGCTCATCAACCAAAACGCCGTGGTCTACGTGGGGCTTGATGCACTATCCGATACCACCGTTGCAGCGGCCTTTGGCAATAGCATGTTTGCGGACTTATGCTCACTGGCGGGGGAAATCTACAAATTCGGCAACACCCCTGGCTTTGATAACCTCAACCTACCACCCAGACAAATCATGATACACGCCGATGAGTTTAACGAGCTGATTGGGGATGAGTTCATCCCCATTCTAAACAAGGCCAGAGGGGCGAAGTTCGTGGTGACGGCCTATACGCAAACCGAATCCGACATCGAAGCCAGGCTCGGCAGCGCCGCGAAAGCAGGGCAGACCAAGGGGAACTTCAACACCTTAATCACGCTTCGAGTCAGAGAGCTCAAAACCGCGCAAATTATGACGTCAAGAATGAAAATGGCCACAATTAAAGAGATTGTACCCGATACGGGCGTCAGTGATGCACCTGGCACTTTAACGGGCTTTAAATCGACCAACAAAGACACCTTGCAATCCAAAGAAGTGCCTTTGATTTCAGACAGCGACCTGACCAACCTTCCCATTGGTCAAGCGTATGCGGAGCTCGAAGGGGCGAAGTATTGGAAACTGCGCTTTCCACTACCAAGCAGTGTCGGAGATGAAGGGCTACCAGAATCCATTCACTACTTAGTGAGCGAGATGAAAGGCAAGACTGAGCGTCTCACTCCCGACGTATGGTCTCTCGCTGCCCCAACCCCTCATTCATTACCAGGGCTGGATGAGCCATCGCTACCAGAGGATGAAATCACATCAGCGTTCAGTGCGAGCGATTTTCTGGCGAGGCTGAACCATGAATGAGAAAAAACAGACGCCCGAGCATAAAGCCCCACAAAGACCCCAACCCACGCCTTGGCATGCCTGGCCTTTTGTGGCGCTCAAGCACCTCACCATTATCTCAGCAGCCTTAATTGTTATCGAATGGACAGGCTTTTTCGGTGAGGTGGGCAGTCATGCACATCAACAGTTAGTCGCTTTGCTGGACGGCCTGACTCACGCCTTGGCGTTGTCACCCTCCATGACGCTGCATTTGAATGACATCTTGCTGCAAGGTATTACCTACCTGAATGTGGACTTTCAAGGAGGAACGCAGTGGATGCAGCCGTACTGGGAGGGGGCGGTGTACGTCCTGATGGGGCTCGCACTGCGCGCTCTCATGCTGTTTGCCAGCTACCCTCTGTTTGTATTGGTCATGACTCTGGCCTTGATTGATGGATTGGTGGTGAGACAACGCCGCATTGCCAAGGTCGCAAGGGAAACGGAGACGGTGCACTACTATGCCAAACGGTTAGTGCCCATCGTAGCCATCATCGGTGGTTACGTCTGGCTGGCTCTACCAGCCTTCATCACGCTCCCCATCCATTGGGTACTGATGAGCAACCTTGTTGTGCTCAGCTGGCTGTTTCAAAAAACCGTCGCCAGCTATAAGAAGTTTTTTTAGTGCAACCATTAACATGGACGATTTATTGTACACATCATTGAGTGGTACTATACTTGTTCAATAACACGTACATATTGGAGTATTTATGAGAATTGTCTCTTTTACAGAAGCGAGGAACGGTCTTAAGAGTGTGCTTGATGGTGTGGTGAATGATGCCGACACAACCGTCATTACTCGTCGTGATTCTGAGGACGCCGTCGTTATGTCTTTAGATTACTACAATAGCTTGATGGAAACGGTGTACTTACTTCGTTCACCTCAAAATGCGGAGCACCTCAATCGCTCTATTGCGCAGTATCGCGCTGGAAAAACGATGCCGCGAGCGCTGATCGATGAATGATGCGCCACACCTCCTATCATGGACAGACGAAGCCTGGAAGGGTTATCTCTATTGGCAAACTCAAGACAAGAAAACATTAAAACGCATCAACAAGCTGATCCTCGACATAAAGCGCTCACCCTTTGAGGGGATTGGCAAACCGGAGCCGTTAAAGGAAAACTTGTCAGGGTTTTGGTCTCGTCGTATTGATGATACCAATAGATTGGTTTACGCCATCGATGAAAAGGTCATAACGATTCTTTCCTGCCGTTACCACTATTAATGCAATGAAGTTCAACCTCCAACAAACAAACCCTTACCACACATAACATCAAAGTCAAGAATTAGGCGGCACTATTTTTCTACTATTTTCGTGCCGTCTAATCCGTGACTCTCGATCTGAATTTGCTATCGTTTCCTGACCGAACAACGACAAGGAAACCGACATGAAACCACGCCTTTCCTGCGTGCTGTTATCGCTACTCGCAACCAGCGCATGGGCCAGCGCAGAAGGGGAGCGCGCCGAACTTGAACTCGTCCAAGCGCACCTTGGCAAGCTTCACTACCTCATTGACAAAGCCGAGCAAGAAGCCGACTACCGCATCGAGCATCAGTTTCACTACGACGCGCTGAGAGCCGATTTAGCGGACATTGAATCGGGCATTGCCGTTTACCTCTCTCCTGAGCGCTCAGAAGCCCGTCCACTTCGTCCGTTATCTGGCGACTATCGACAACGGAGTGCGCATGAGTAATGAGTTTAGCCCAGACGCCGCTTTTGAGCATGGCGCTGGTTTTTCGCTGCATGACGTTAGTACAACATTAGCCCTCGTGAGTGTGGCTGTGACGATGTGCTGGGTGCTCTGGACAGCGTGGGGCGGCTTTAAAGGCATGAAGCGCGGTCAGCTCAACAAAGAAGACTTTCGTCGCTTACTGTTCAAAGCCCTGTTTATTTTTCTATTAATCAACGTATTTTCATTCTATGGAGTACAACAATAATGAGCCTTCAACGCCTTTCACTTCGCACGGCACTCACGGTTATGGGCGCCATCGGCGCCCCAGCATTGGCGAAAATCCCCACCAATACCAGCCCAACGCAAGGCGACAGCGACAATATCTTGGAGGTTGTCCTTAACTACGCCTATGACATCTTGCTCTATGGCGGCACGGTCTTTTTGGCATTTTGTGCCATCTACTTCTTGGGGCACGTGTGGGACATCTACAACCAGACGCGAGAAGGGAAAAAGACCAAAAAAGATTTGCTGACCGATACCGTCATTGGCGCGGTGCTGCTGCTCATTTCCGTTTGGGGACTGAACTACGGCCTTGATGTATTAAGTGGCGTCTAATGAAACAAGTGGACCTCCTCTGTGTTAAGCCCCCGTTTTACAAGGGGCTTAACACCACAGAGCTTGGATTGGTGACGCTGGTCGGCACTCTCATTATGGGGAGTGTCGGCATTCCCGTCGCCTTAATCACAGGGTGGGGGATAGTGGCCTTTAGCGCCCTGTTTTTAGGGGTGATATCCCCCGTCATTCTGCCCAAGCGCCTGCTCAGCGCCTTAGCCAAACGTAAAGAGCAACATTGCCGATTTTATTTTGCCCAAAAGTGGCACCATTTTTTTCATCCCGAGCACTACACCTTACGCTCAGAGAAAATGGCCAGAAAGAGAGTGCACCATGACTGAATTAACCAACAGCGCCCCTGAGCGCCCAAGTATTGTCTACGACATCATTCCAACAACGGGAGAAGCGTCCATCTTGCTTCACGGCTGGCTCATGAGCTACGCCGAATTTACCGTGCCAGAGCATCAAACGACGTCAGCCTTTCAAGATAAGGAGCGCTTTCGCCATGTGCGTCAGGAGATTTACCTCGCCAATGATGGGCACTATCTCGCCGTCGAAACCATTTTGTCTGGCGACAGCAGTTGTTACGACCGTACCTGCGCCTGCTGGCAATACGCCGACAAAGCGGACGTCAAACCGCCGTTTCGCCATCGCCAATACTTAACCGCCTTGCTCAAACAGGCGGGAATTGAGCACATTCACGTACTGGGCCAGAAGGAAAAAGCATGAACACCATTGTATTAAGCACGCAAAAACCTGGGTTCAGCCAGGTTCAATTTGAAGGGCAGTGTTTGGCGCAGCATCAAGATGCAAACGCCACCTATCGCCTCTATCAAGATGTCAACGACGACTGGATAGGCCATATCCACCCAAACAATCAAACGCCCGCTCACACCGAACCACTCGATGATGAGTTTGACCTTTTGCAATTTTTTGGCCCTTCGGTGAGCTTTTCACTGCTCAAATCCCTGCAAGAGAGTCCCATCACTTGCCTCGGATACCGTCAGGAGGTGGCATGACTCAATCCAAATTACGAAGCGCGCTCTCTGGGCGAGACGCGCACATCCGCTCACTTCGCGTCGCCCTAGTGTGCGTGACCAGTGTGGCGCTGTTTTCGCTCTGGGGGTGGCATCAGGCGGGTGAGGGGATCATTGTTCATACACCGCCAGACCTAACTTCTGGCACATCCAAACCTTGGTGGGAAGTACCCAAGCCCAACGTCTACAGCTTTGGTGTGCAAATCTTCACGCAAATCAACCGATGGGCCAACGAAGGCGCCGTCGATTACGAGCAAAATTTGCATCAATATCGCGCGTATTTGACCCCGCAGTGTTTCAGCACTTTGCAGCAAGATTTATCCCAAAAACGTACCCGTGGTGAGTTGTCAGGCCGAGAGCGCAGCTTGTCACAAATCCCCAGCCTAGGCTTTGATGAGCAACGCGTGATATCAAAGGGGCGAGACGCTTGGGTGGTCAATGCCGACCTAGAGCTCAAGGAGTACGTCAGCAACGAGCTGGTAAAACACAACATCATTCGCTGGCCATTGAAAGTGGTGCGTTACGACATCGACCGCAATGCCAACCCCTGGGGACTGGCACTCGATTGCTTTGACAGCGCGCCAAAAACCGTCCAATTTGCCAATAAGGAGGCGTCATGACACGCTGGCTTCTTATCCTCTCTTGCTTGGTGGCGACGTTCAGCCACGCCCAAACCCCTCGCGCGATGCAGTGGGATGGACGCCCTTTGCCCGTCTCTCTCAGCGTGAACAAAGAGATGGTGCTCACCTTTGAGGCGCCTGTGCGCCTTGCGCTGCCTAAATCACTCATCCAGAAAGTGGAGGCGTTCAGCTTGGATAATCACCTCTACTTAACCGCAAATCAGGCCTTTCCCGCCTCTCGATTGCAAGTGGAGAGACTCAGTGACGGCAGTCGATTGTTAATCCAATTAAGTGCCCGTGAACAAACCGATGAGCCCGATACGGTCACCATCCAGTTTGAGCGTGACGCGTCCAGACCTGAGCGCGCCCCGCAATCGCAAGCGATTCAACCCTCAGAGCGATTGGGAATGGATGACGCGACACTGCTCGTGCGACATGCGATGCAATCGCTTTATAGCCCTAGCTACGCCATTGAGCCGCTCCCTGGCGTGCAGCGCATTCCTGTGACGCTGCCAGAAGAGATGGCACTGTCCACCTTTCCGCTTTGGCAAGTGAGCGCCAAGCCCATCACCGCTTGGCGACTCAACCACACCGTGGTCACCGCCATTGCTTTGAAATCAAAAGACACACGCTCACAAACGTTAGACGTAAGAGAGGTGACGCTAGGGCAAGGTTGCACGCTCAAGCGCTGCTCCGTGAGCTTTGCGCACCCAACTTTGGGGGCAAAAGGCGAGCAGACGGACAACACCACGGTGTTCATCGTCACGCCAGGACCACTGTCAGACTACTTGTATGGAGAAAGCGCATGGTAAAAGGCAACAAACTCCTTCCTATGCTGGTTGGCACCGCACTGCTGTCAGTGATTGCGATTTCCTTCACTGGCTCGCCAGAAGAGGAGAAAGACGTTGAAGCCACCCCAGAAGCTTCAACAGACACCTCGGAGACGGTGGTCATTGATGCCGTAGGTCAGACTTTAATTGGCGACACCTTTGAGGATGGCTCGGGGGACACCCTTCGCACCCTGACGGCGACCATCAAGCACCGAAATGAAGAAATTGAAGCGCTGAAGGCTGCTCACCAAAAAGAGCAAGAAAAGACCGCCACCGCACTGAAGCAACAACAAGAAAGCACGGAGAAAATCGCCTTCATGCTCTCTACGGTCACCGAAGAGATGAGCCGACTTCAAGCGCGAGTGAAAGCAGGCGCGCAAGAACTGAAAGACAAGCAAGCCCCGATACACCAAGGGAATGACCACGTTGAGTCCGATTGGCAGGCGCATTGTGACCCAGAGCTCACCGCATTAGGGTTAGGCGAGTGCTCAACCGTGCAAACCGAGCACAGTGATACCACAACGCCCAATACACGCCCCGAAGCGTACCTATGGATAGATCCGCTTGACGCCCGTTACGACGAAGAGGGCGCGCTCATTCGCCCAGCGTCCAGCTCATCCTCTCAAGATAAAAGTGAATGGAAAGACGAGCATGGCGAAGATACGCTTTCCTCCACACCGCTCTTTTCATTACATCCTGGCGCGGTTTTATCCGATGCCGTCAGCATGACCGCCCTGATGGGGCGGGTGCCTATGGATGGTCAAGTGACCGACCCTTATCCCTTTTCGATGATTATCGGAGCCGAAAACCTGCTCGCCAATGGGCAAACTTTACCCGACGTACAAGGGGCCATCGTAACGGGCACCGTCACGGGCGATTGGAGCTTGTCGTGCGTTCGCGGGGCGGTCGAAACGCTCACGTTCATTTTGGCGGACGGTCAAATGGTGAACTACCCCGACCAAGAAGAAGCCGTCGATGGGGAGTTTGATGGCAGCACCATTAAAACCCATGACCTCGGGTTTCTGGCAGACGTGAATGGCAACCCTTGTTTAACGGGAGAGCGCATCAGCAACGCCCCGCAATATCTAACCACCAAGGGGTTGTTGGATGCCGCCACAGCCGCTGCGAATGCCGTTGCGGTCTCACAACAAACCGTCAGTGTCGATGGCAGCACCACCACCTCGTCAGTCACGGGCAACGCGGCGAAAAATGCCACTGCCGAAGCGGCAGCAGCCAGCGCCCAGACCGTCTCGGACTTCATTCAATCACGAATGGGGATGAGTTTTGACATCGTTTATGTACCACCTGGCGTAAAGGCGGCCATTCACCTAAGAACGCCAATCACGTTAAGCCTTCCTGAGACGCCAAAGCGTGTTCGTTACCCAACATCATCAATAGGAGGAGCGTATGCGCTGCCTTAAACATGCCGCTTTGGTTGCCATATTCTTATCTGGCTGCACAACGAACCAAGAAGCGGTGCTTCCTCAGCCCGATACCAATGTAAAGCAAGTGTGGAATGAAGAGATGGGAGCTGGGCGCAGCGCTGACGCGTCTCCTTCATCCATTCAAAGGGAGCGAGCGCTTGATGCCAGCGCCCTGGCAAGAAAGCAGAGCGACTACGCCAGAGACAGCTATCGAGAGCATCAGCAACTTTTTCAGAGGCTGCCTAACCCTGATATCGTGCTCTATGTGATGCCGCATCGCGCAGGGCAACTGCCCGTACCTGGTTACACCACGGTGTTCCCGCTCTATGAACGAGCTCATTACAAAATGTAGAAAAAGAAACAGAATGCAGACCGAAAAGCCACAGAGAGATTTGTGGCTTTTTTGTTAACCGACAATAGCAAAGACCAGTGTAGAGATGCCCCATCTGAACGCCCCCCCCCCCAACAAACCAAATAAAACAATCACAACGTCACACTCTAAAACAATTGAACTATTTAAAATTAACATCCCATTTATAATTCAGCCGAACTCATTGCATATCAGGAACAAACCATGAAAAAAACCATCATCGCATTAGTAACAACATCGTTATTTATTACGGGCTGTCAAACAACGGGAGAGTCTCACAAGGCATCAACCTATACAGCCGCCCAGTTAAATACAAAACAATCAGCAAAAACCATCGAAATAATCGCGGTACTCCCTGCGAAGGTAACTCTAGATAACTCAGAATCAAAAGAGAAAGCCACAAAAGGAGGCGCACTATTTGGCGCCATTGCTGGTGCCGCCATTGGCTCAGGGAAAAATTCAGAAACAGCAGCGGTAGGTGGTCTAGCTGGAGGGCTTTTAGGGGGGCTAGCTGGATCCACCGTCTCAGACACAGCAACTGTGGATGCGGTTTCTATTACATATTCTGAAGATAATGAAATCTACACAAGCACACAGGTGGGTCTTGAGTGTGAATTCAAAGTAGGCACGGCATTGGTGATTACAACCCAAAAGAATGAAACACGCATCCAACCCAATGCAGCATGTCCAGTCGAAGGTTAAAAATGAAAAAGTTATCACTTTTAAATGGCATTATCATTGCTACAATTGGGTTTAATGCCCATGCGAATCTAGACTCACAGCTCAATGCCATAAAGGGAATAGAGCAAGATAATCAGAAAAAAATAGAAGAAGAAAACGCCAGACAAGCAAGAGCTCGACAAGAAGCGGCTCGAAAAAAAGCACTTGCTGAAAAAAAAGCTTATGACGAAAGGATGGCGAAAATAAAAGCACAAAAAGAACGCGACAAAGCCAAACTCAAAGCAGAACAAGACCGAGTGGATACGCTTGAGTCAGAAAGGCTCGCTGACAAATACAGAGAGCAAGAGTTTGAAGATCAGCTGCGCCAAATGCAACTGGAAGAGATGCGTTTAGAACTCGAACGGAAAAAAACGCGTGTCGCAAGAGAAGGTGATGTTATTGACTCAGAGCTAGCCAGCTCTAAGGCAGAAACGGATCAAGTCCAATCTGTCGCAGACTCGAACCGCAACATTTCATCAGGTGTGAAATCGGCTTTGGAAAGTGAAGGGAAAGCCAAAGAAGAAGAAGCGTCAAGCTGGTTCAACTAATAGAATGTAGTCCGAAAAGCCACAGAGAGATTTGTGGCTTTTTTGTTAACCGATAATAGCAAAGACCAGTGTACAGATAGCCATCACCACCCCCAGTAAAAATAGGGAACGGTACAGATGGCGACGCTCTCGCCGTAATCGCTCCAACTCTTTATCGTGCTTCATTTATTTTCCTCTTGTGATTGACTGTCAAAAAGAGCCGCTAGCCCTTAATCATCGTTTGTGATCGCCAAACTGGATAGAATAGCGGAAACCTCTTCTCGAGCGATGTCTCTTTTCACGAAATCTTCTACCATCCAAGCCAAATTCTCTTCATCAGGAATAGTAATGTCGTAGAACTCAAGGAAGGTGATCGCAGATACAAAAGCGGTGCGTTTATTGGCATCAACAAAACAGTGCCCCATAGCGATGGCTTCAATGTAAAGCGCTGCTATGTCAAAAACATCATCCAGCCCACCATAGTAAACCGCATTGTCTATTCGGCCAATTGCTCCACCAAGCTTGTTGTCCCCATAATACCCCTCACGACCAGGGGCGGTATTTAAGATCGTGTCGTGGATGTCAACCACTTCTTCTATAGATAGAGTGGTGATCATTTATCGGCTAACAACTCAATGGCTTTCTTGTTTGTGCGCATCACACGACGGCAAGTGGCTTTCAGGTGAATTTTTCGGCTATCATCGCTCATACCAACGACATAGCTATTGGCAGATACTTTCTTCTTGTTTTTCTTTTTTGCCTCATCGAGCAAACGACGAGTATTTGGAGACATCATAAGAACCTCTCATCCCTCTTTGTGTGTAGTGACTCGCTTCAATCGAGCTGCCAGGTTCGAGTTTTAACCTCGCTCATACACTACCTAGCATGAAACACATAAAATGTCACGAATTAGGCAGCACTATTTTTCTACTATTTTCGTGCCGTCTAATCCGTGACTCTCGATCGGGAGTTGGTATCGTTATCTCATTGTTTATTCAACGAGAACGCGTATGCCATTGCCGAACCCATTTCAATCCTTCGCTCACTTTTTCACAGAAGGAAAGTCCACAGAAAGCGAGCCTTTCTGTTATGACATTCCCAACTCTTTTGCCTCCAAGCTGCCTTGGGTCGAGGTCGGCAATCGAGGATTCACGCTATTAGAAGATGGGCGCTCGGTCGGGGCGTTTTTTGATATCACACCGACAGAAACCGAAGGCAAGAACAACGAGGCACTTGACCGAGCCATACGAAAAGTCAGCCACACCCTCAGCAGCGCCTGCACGGATGACGACAACCCGTGGATATCCAACTTTTCGCTCGTGATATCGCGGGGTTTGGGGAGGTTCATCAAGCTCTATTGAGCAACGCCCGAGTGGTGGATAATTTCACGAAAGCGGTACTGGATGAAGACCGTCGCCACTTTGAGCTCATCGGGCGTGAGCAGGGTATTTTCTCTGTTGAAAATCGACCGTGGCGAGGCCGAGTCAGACAAATAAAAATGGCCATCTATCGTTGGCTGCCTGACACCGAGACCGACAGTGATATTGAGAAAAACACCCACAAACTGCGCAGCATACGACGCACCCTAATGAACCCGTCCAGCATGGAAGGGACAGGCATCACCATCAAAACCAGCAGTGGTGAGTCTGTGTTTGAATGGTTAAGCCCCTTTTTCAATCCATCGGGCGTGGCAGGGGAGACACTTCAATATCGCAAACAGCGCAATCCCATTGACCAAGACTTTTCAGAGCGATTACTTCGCTCCAGCATCCGAAGTGATGTAGAGCATGGATTGTGGTGGTTTGAGGGCAAAAGCAAAGTCGGCTGCCGCGTCATGGAGCTAGAGCGATGGGACAGCGACCACTTTCTATCGGGTGCGGTCTTTGGTGAAGTATCAGAGCATGAAGACCAGCCTAAACCCCAAAGTGTGGTCTTTGATGAGTTGCCGCCAGGCACCATGATGAGCATGACACTTGTCCCTCAAAGTAAAAAGAAAGCCCAAGAGCGCATCAACACCATCAGCCGAGCGGCGGTAGGGGATGAGGCGGAGCTGGTTGAAGTCAGAGAGCGCTGCGCCCAATTCACCAATGAATTGCAACACCAGCCCCTTTGGCGAGGGCAAATTGCCTTTTACATTCAGGGGGGAAGTGTTGAGGCGATAGATGCTGCCACGGACCAACTAAGAGACACTTTTAACCGCGACGGGCTCGCACTTCGATTTGTGCAAAACAGTGACCAAGTCTCTCCGCTTGATAGCTACCTGCGCTGGCTGCCGATGAACTACCACTATCAGGATGATGCGCGATTTTGGTACTGCGGCTGGTATTTCTTGCATGACTTATTGGCGCTCTCTCCGCTATTTGGGCGCGCCAATGGCACCAACGCCCTGACGCTACAACACTTCAACCGAGGTGGGGAGCTGTTTGGCGTTGACCCTCTTACCGACTACAAGTCTAACGGTCATTTAAACCTGTTTGGCCCATCGGGCTCAGGCAAGTCCGCCACATTAGTGGGCACCTGCCTTCGCCTACTGGCCATGCACAGACCGAGACTTTTCATCATCGAAGCGGGCAACAGTTTTGGTCTGATGGCGGATTTTTGTGAGCACCACAACCTAACGGTGCACCGCGTCAGTATCGGCGCGGACTCCAAAGCGTTAATGGCGCCGTTCGCTGATGCCCTGCAACTCATCGAGCCGGATGTTGACTTAATGCTCTCGGAGCATGAGTTGGATGTGGAGATTGAGCACTTGAACGATAACGACAGTGATTTTGATGAGCAGCGCGACATCTTGGGTGAGCTCGAAATCATGGCGAGATTGATGATAACGGGCGGCGATGAGCAGGAGATGCAGGACTATCGCCGCGCGGATGCAGCGATGGTCAGAGAGGCGATAGTGTATGCCGCTCAGCAATGTAAAAGCCAGCAGTGCCAAGTTCGTCCTGAGCACGTGATGAACGCCTTAATGACGTTTAGTGAGCAACCCTCTCGCACACCCGAAAGACGCGCTCGCGCCGCCGCTATGGGCGAAGCCATGACGTTATTTTGTCAAGGCATGGAAGGAAACATCTTCAACCAGGAAGCGCTGGATTGGCCTGAATCTGACGTGACGCTCATTGATTTAAAGCTCTTTGCTCGAACAGGGTATGAAGCCCAAATGGCGACCGCGTATATCTCGCTGATTAACCGCATCAACGCCATCGCCGAGCGAGACCAATACACAGGGCGTCACATTGTCACGCTGACCGATGAAGCGCACCTGATTTCCACCAATCCACTTCTGGCGCCTTACGCGGTCAAAATTGTGAAGATGTGGCGAAAACTCAACGCATGGTTCTGGCTTGCCACGCAAGACATTGCGGACTTCCCAGACATTGCCAAGAAAATGCTCAACAACGCGGAGTGGTGGATGCTACTCAACATGGGCGAAGATGAACTCGGCAACTTGACCGCCTTTAAAAAGCTCTCGGAAGAGAAAAAGAACTTGATTCGCTCGATGACCTCAGAGAAGCATAAATTCAAAGAGGGCGTGATATTGGGTCAAGACAACACGATTTTTCAGCGTTTTCGCATTGTACCGCCCGCACTCTATCTAGCACTTGGTGAAACCGATGCGCCCTCAAAAGAGAAGCGCCAAGCATTAATGGACAAACATGGCATTACGGAGCTGGAAGCCACGCTCCTCAAAGCCAAAGAGATAGAAGACGCCAGAGCGTCCTACCAAGGCGAGGGCTGGTCATGAGATTCAAAGCTCAACGCTATGCGAGTGCCTGTCTGATGGTGAGCTTGTCCTTACCTGTGATGGCAACGGGGGCGATAAGCACCCCTGAAATCATCGCCAGTAGCGCTTGCCCTGACTGCTTGAATTATCAAGTGAAAGGGATGTGCCTGTGGATGACCTGCACCCCAGCGGGGTGCGTCACCGCCGAATCCGCCTTAGTGTCTCACCGCCTGCCTGAAACGGTGGTGATGAGCTACCCAGAAGTCGGCGAGGCGACCTGGCAACCCGTGGGACTATCTATACCCTCACTGCCTTTATCGAAAAACGGAGGGCGCAGCACCAGACGCAGTGTTGAGGGGCTCGATAACGTCATCATGACGTTTCAAAATGTCGATGTGATAGGCCACCCAGGGCTCGATACCGTCTATCAAACCCTGGCTGGAACGGGATTTTTCTTGCGCTCTGACGTGCTCTCACTGATGCCCTATTACCTATCCAGTATTGACCCCATTGGGTGGCGATGGAATCTCCCTGACATGTTCAAGCTCGACAGTTACAACCCGTTTGACAGCAAGCTGGGCACGCTAGGCGATATCTACCCAAGAGGCGGATTTTCAACGCAGCGCCACCCGTTTAAATCCGCCGCCCTTGCGGCGTATAAAGCGCAGCACATCGTGACCAGGCAAGGGGAGACTCGCCTGTATCACACCGTTGAGCAACGGCCTCGCACAGGGTTTTGGCCGCCAGAGCCACTTAGCCCTGACTCCACAGACACCGCCTTTCAGCGCCTTTATCCCAAGATGGAGATGAGCGCGCACGTTTGGCCTGAATTTGATGACAGTTTATCGCTGCATGACCCCTACGCCGACCAACAGTCGGAGTCAGGGCAGTACGCCTGGGCAGTCTGGCGCACCTACACGGGCTGCCAACGACTCGGCGCCACCTTACTTTTTTCGGTAGGAGAATAACCATGAAACCGACCTTAACCTTACTGACCCTCTCGATAGTGAGCGGGTTAACGCTCATTCCCAATGCGTTCGCGCGAGAAACCGATGTATTGGACTACGCCATTGGAGGGGGCCCAGTGATATCTCTCCCTGCGCGTGAAGACCACATCAAAACCGCCAAACTCGGACTGGGCTGGGATGCCAATTTGCAGTGTGGACAACTGGACCCAAAACTGACCGTCGAAAATCAGCTCAACGGCATCACCGAGGGGTTTCAAGACATGATGGGAAACGTCATGCAAAGCGCCACCTCAGCGGTGGCCTCTCTGCCTGGTTACCTCATTCAAAAAGAAGACCCAGGTCTGTACGACCTACTGACCAACGGCGTACTGCAAGGCAAATTTGACTTTGATGACGCTCTGACTTCTTGCGAAGCCATGACCGAAACCATGGGGGAGACCATCGCCAATAGCGATTATTACGCTCAAGCCAAAGCCGAGCTTTGGGCAAAAGAAGCAAAAAGCGGGGACGCGGTGCAGGCCAAGCAGAGTGTGCTTGATGACATGGGTAACTCAGGCATCACCTGGCGAGGCGGCATCAGTGCGGGCGGGCGAGGACAGCCGACCATCAAACCCACCGAAGACAGCGCCATTGTGGGCTTTGAGATGCTCGCCAAAACAGGGGGTGGCACAGGCACCAACGGTGACGAAGAGAAGACGGGGCTATACCGTTTCTGGGACTCTCCCGATGCGCTCTCTGAGTGGGTCGCCTCCGTCGTAGGCAGTCAAAGCGTTCAAACCGGTGTTGACCAAAGCCAAGTGGAATCCACCGCAGGGATTGGGCTGTCACCCGAAGTCGTCACTGCCAATACAGCGTTAACGCAAGAGCTAGAGCAAGCCATTACCGACAAAGCCGAAAGCGAACACTTCCCACTGGCTCTCGTGACAGCGCTCTCAGAAGGGGAAGCAACCACGGGCACTAAGCAGCGCATCACCTCTGAGCTGGCACTCGCCCACACGATTGAAAAGGCGCTCATGGCGAGACGCGCTTTACTGGCTGGAAAGCAAGAGGTCTACATCGCTCAAAACAAACCCGCCCAAGAGAGCATTAACGACTCTGTGGCGATTTTGGAAGACGAAATCAATGCCCTTCGCTTTGAAGCCGAAGCCCGACAAACCATCAGCAGCTTAACCGCGACGCGGTACATGCAGGCGCATTACCAGAAACGCAACAACAGCACCATCCAAGAAAAAGAGCGTAACTCTGCGTTCTTGAATGAAGACTTAACCACTAATAAGGAAAGCTCCAATGACTCGCAATAAACCGCTCAAATGGCTCTATCTCGGCCTTATCGTTAGCGTGATTCTCTTTTTTTCGTATTACTTCTTACTCAATGAGCTCCCAGCCATTAATGCCAAGCTTTACGTAACGACACTGCTCTTTCGTACGGCGCTGTATTCGCTCACCTTGGCCTACCTATTACGAAAGAAACGTCCAACACCCAGCATTTGGGCGCTACTCATTAGTGCCATCACCGCAAATGAATTAACCCTGCTTTGGCGTCTATTTTAAGGAATCAAACACTATGATTATGCAAGATTTACTCAGCTTAACGCTGCTCTCTCAGGCTTGGTACTTATCGAATCAGTTTTGGTATTTTTTGAACGTGTCAGGCATCGTTGTGTTTCTCTTTTTCGTTATTGTTATCGACCAATGGATAACCGCCACAGAAGAGGGGGCCGATGAAGGCAATAAAGCCTCACTCGCCATGAACCGCACCGTCACCCGACTGACGATGGCTGGCCTGGTGTTGATTTTTGCCACGATGCCGACCGTGCCCATCAGCATGCAAACCTTGACGTTCAATGAAAGCTTAAGTCAGCAGTGTGGCGTGTCCATTTCAAGTGGACATTCAGAGAAAAATCAAACCTTGGTAGATGGAAAACCGATTTACACGCCCATTTTATGGGGGCTGGTGCATAGCCTTGCGCAAGGGATAAACACGGGCATGACGGCCTCCATCCCCTGTGAAGGCGATATCACGCGCACGATGCTGCAACTTGATGATGCGAACATCACAAGCCCTGTACTCAAACAAGAAGTGCAGATGTTCTATGAGCAGTGTTACACCCGAGCGAAAGTGGCACTCAACACACTCGCGCGTATTGGTGAAGCCACAGAAGAAGACTTTGTGGATGCTCACTGGATTGCAGGGCGCACCTTCTTTAAACCAAGGCCGCAAATGCCAGGGGCAAGCTACACGACAATTCAATCAGACAAGCCCGTGTATGATTTCCCGTACAAGTCAGAGCGAGACGACCCAAAACAGACCTCTCGCTATAACGACAAAATCAATACGCGCAAAACCTACCCTATGTGTGACGAATGGTGGGAAACCACCGAGAAAGACCCAAGAGTACCAACAAAGCCAGCGGGCCTGAAATACCGCTTGTACGTTGACCTTGCGAATAATTACCCAGGCGTCACCGAAGACCTAGTGAAAAAGCGTGGTGTGTTTGAGCGATTGCTGCGCGGTGATTCCACACCAGAAGAGCGCTTAGATATGTACCTAGAGCGCGTATTAAGCCCAAGTAACCAAAAACACAAAGGGGCGGTGTCTCATGGTTATGGTCAGAGAATTGATAATAATCTTGGCTCAGCCGCCATCGGTGCGTGGAACTTTACCGCTGGCTCAACGGGAGCCATTATCGGTCACGCCCTATCAGGCCCAGTCTTTTTTGTGGTTCGTGAAGCGCTGCCGATGATCCAAGCGATGTTGCTGATGGTGGTCGTGGTCTCGGCCCCAATCGTGACCGTGATTAGTCTCTATCGCATCAACGTGGTTGCTTCACTGCTCGTGACTTACTTTGGTCTGGTGACATTAACGATGTGGTGGGAGATAGCGCGCTTCTTAGAAACGCACTTGATGGAGATATTGTACACTGCCAATCAAAATTACAACCCCATTACCATGGTCAATAACACGATGGACGACATCATCCTAGGCATGGCGTTGATGTTTTTCTATGTCGCCGTCAGCTCTGTTTGGCTAGGTCTTTTGGGCTATGCTGGCTACAAAACTAGTGCTGTTAATATTGAGAGCTTTGCATCTGGCATTCAAAAAACAACCCAACAAGGCCAAGACCTCGCACTCGGCGCCCTGCAAAAAAGTCAACAAGAGAAAAAATAATTAGTAGCCATCCGAGCTTGCTCGGGTGGTACTTACTGACACAACACTAAAGCGTTGGCCACAAGATTGATCTACGATGAATTAGGCATCGCCCCAGGAATGGTCGAAAACCATAATGCTCTAGTCGTAACGACGTCGCCGGTTTTCTTGCTCAATCATATATTCAACCCCACTAGCTATAGCTTCATCCCAATCAACACCCCTCTGCATACCTTGATCTTCTTCCACCGTACGCTTTGATTTATCGACCGAGTAGTGGTACCACCAACGTTTTAAAAATTTAATCATGCCTTTTCCTTACTGTTGAAGGCACTGAGCTAAACCAGTGCCTTTTTAGAATTAGTTGTAACATGCGACGACCTTACAGGCGCCTTTATATCTACATACCTAATTTGTTAAAGCCTGTTTTTTGGGAAGGTTCATCAGGCTCACTCTCACCGCTTCTTTCAAGAATATCAACTGCTTGGTTGTTTTTCTCATGTTGACTAAACAACCTAATATAATCGCTTAACTGCTCAAGAGACACGCTCTCCCCTCGTCGAGAGGCAGATACAAGTAAATCAGCAATAGGCTGACAAACCTGTGCGATAGCTCGCCCAGCAATTATAGCCTCAATGGTTGCTAATGATTTTCTACCTCGCCCTAATGTTTCTGACCATTCAAAAATCTGCCTCTCAGCAGGATCTGAATCATTCAAATAAATTTGAGGTCCTTTTTTTGTCGCCATACAAGATGTGCCTCACTATTTTTCCATAATTGAAGCAATAGATCTTGCTAACGCTTCAACAGGGTTATCAATTACCACTGGAGTAATCCCTTCGATTTTTTCAAGATTTTTTGAAAGTAAATCAGCCCCTCCACCAATACAGAAGCAATTAGAAAGCAACCGAAGGTCGTCACCTAGAAAATCAAGAATAAGATTTTGAGCTTTTTTCATTATTGGAAGAGTTGTTTGATATCTATCAATTGAAAATTTACCTCCAGAAGCTTGTCCTGTTTCGAGTAATTTTTTTAAAATCAAGTCTCGGCGCTTGGGTATTCCACTATCCCTCATTACATCATCAAAAGTATCGAACATCCCCAAGCTAAAAGATTCAGCTTTTAATATGTCAGATGCCGCACCAGAGAAAAGACAAAGATCCAGCGTTGTTCCACCAAAATCAGCAAGGAAAGTTAACTCTTCCTCATCAACTAGCGCCACTCCTTTTTCATTAACTAAATTAGGGTAGCAAGCTGGGATCCCTTCAGGGTATACAACCACATCAGATATCGTATTTGTTTTTGATTTTGAATCTGACTCTACACGCCTTAAAATTGAGGCTTTCTTTTTATTAATGTTCTCGTCATTAATGCGTGTACCATTGTAATACTGAGACAATGGAAGAGTCACAGCTAAAGTAACATTTTGACCTTCAATACCTGCTTTATGTAACCCGTGGTGAATTGAAGCTACAGAATGTGCATCATATTGAAATCTTTCATTCTTAGATCTAATTGAATCTGCATTCTCCATAAAACAGAAAGTAGTTTCGCCGTTAGACTTATCAAAGACAGTGTAATTGCGACCACCATCCTCTGAAAAGCCTTTCCCAAACTCAGCAGAATTGGATGATGTAAATGTTTTTAACTCACCTTCATCAAACCACGCTAACTTTACGGATGTGGAACCATCATCGGCCACAATAATCATACTTGACATAATTAAACTCCAAAAGAAATCACAAAGACCACAAAAAGATACATTAAAAATCCCAAAAATTCAACTTAAATTTTTAAGAGTACAATAAAACACCAATAGAAATCACAAAGGTCACATAAGAGACACAAGAAACCCTTAAAACCAATCAATAAACATTAATAATGTACTTAAACGACTCTTGGTATTTAATGGATCTTTTCATTTACAAACCCATTTTTTTTGCTATCGTTAATGCCCTTAATACGTTCGTTACCCACGTTAAGCGGTATCAAGCACACGGCCTCAATAAGCCTTAAATGCCTCTCGGAAGCGTGTCGCGGTCTGACCCAGTCAGATTGGAGGGAATTCAAATCATTGCTTCGGCAATGGCTAACGTAGTCAGGTTAACGTCACCTGGTTATGGCCTACAATTCAACACCACCCTACGGGAATAACATTCCCGATAGGTGAAGATTATTCCCTTTTTTTGGAATAATCTTATGGATACACACTCACACCACACGTTCGCCGATATCATCGTCACACCCAGCTCGCATCAAAACGATTGGATTGACGTCACTGATAACGCGCACGCTGTCGGTATTCACGCTCAATTTGTTGGATTATCACAACACGTCTGGTTTGAAGCGATAGAAGTTCATGACTGCGCCCTGTCACTCTCAACAGAGAGCCAGTTACGCCAATTATTAACCTTGGCAAAACGCGCTTTCATGCGAATACCTAACGCTCAAACGGTCTCTTTCGTAGTGGCAAAGCCGCCATCCAAGGGGAGTGTTTATCTCCATCAACCTTTACACTTAGTGGCTACCCTTGAACCTTGTGAGCAAGGCGCCCAATTGGTGATTGATACGGAGTCGGGCTCTCACCGACGCCATTAATCACCACCACTCTTCCCATAGGAAAGGCTTTTCCTATGGGGAGGCCTTTTGTTTTTGTATTAACAGGAGGCCGCATGGTCACGACTCAAGGGACGCTCAGCGTCAAAACCATCACAGGCCGCTACGGGCCATTCAATGTCGGGCATCTTGACTGTGAACTCGGAGAGTTCGCTATTCGAGATGGACTCTTAGATGAATACGCCGAAGGCAGCTACCAAGGAACGTTTGGTCTCAAACGCATCTATTCGGGCAGCTATCAAACTCGACACCGTTTCATCATTGAGACCCGCGCTGAGCTGGCGGGGATTTGGCTGAAAGATTATGAGGAAAGGTACATTGAGCCTGACTCGCTTGAAGCCGACCCTATCGCTGAAGAGCACCAAGCCAAACAAGCAGAAGTGACATCCGCGCCACCACAGCCAACTTGTGAGCCTCAAACCGAGCAACAGAGCGGCATGGCGGCATTATTTGGTGAGCTTTGGCCTTTAGGTCAGGAGATTGGGGCACTGGTTAAGCTCACGCCCGAAATTGGGCGGGAGAAAATGGGGCAGCAACTTCGCTACTTGAAACGAGAAGTCCATGGACAGCGACTCTGGCAGTTTGAGCCGAAATCGCAACATTGGATCCGTATTGGCTTGGATGAGGAGGCATAACCATGGCAGTCATGCACCCAAGAGTGGCGGGAAACTATCTCAAAGATGGTTACTACCCAACGGATGAAGCGACATTGCGTCAATTAGCGCAGCTTCTCATCTGCACACCAGGAACCCATCGTTTTCTCGACCCGTGTTGCGGTGAGGGACTGGCGATGGCGCAACTTCTTCGTGAGATTGAAGGAGAGGCCGAGAGTCACATTGACACCTTTGGCGTAGAGCTCAATGCAGAAAGGGCGCAATTAGCCCGCTCAACCCTGCATCGCGTTTTACACAGTAATGCGTTTGATACGGTCATTGGCGCGGGCAGTCAGAGTTTTTTGTTTCTCAACCCGCCCTACGGCGACACGGTATCAGAAACCGAAGTGCCTCAAAAACGCGCCATGGCGCGGTTAGAGATGCAATTTACGCAGCGCATGTTACCCACACTCAAGCGAGGAGGGCTATTGGCTTTGGTCATTCCCTACACCTCATTAAGTCCGGCATTCAGTCGCTATTTAGCACTGAGGTTGGACGATGTGAGTGTTTTTGCCGCCGAAACCGATCGCTTTAAACAAGTGGTCATTTTGGGCCTCAAGCGAGATATGCGCGGTGAAGAGCACCAAGTGAGACGTCAATTGACGGCGGAACGGCTTCAAAAGGTCGGAGAAGGTCAAAGCCGACTGAGCAAAATGCAAGGGCAGCGACGGTATCGTATCACCCCGATAAGTCAGCGACCTTTTCGTTTTGAAAAAGTCAGACCGGAGATGAGTGAGCTATCGCAAGCCTTTCGTGAGCATCAGGGATTATGGCGTCATTTTGCCATGACCTTTGAGTCACCTAATCGGCAATCGGTACCCAGACCACTCAAGCGACTGTCCCCTTGGCATCTGTCATTGTCATTGGCGGCGGGGCAAATCTCAGGACGGGTCACCAGTAATGATGGAACCAAGCAGCTATTAGTCAAAGGGGGCACACAGAAGGTCAAGAAAACGCAAACCAGCGTAGAGGGGGCGCAAGTCGTCACCACCACCATTGACCAATTTGTGCCTTTGATTCGAGCCATTAACGTCACGCCGGGGCAAGACTTTGGCAAGATCGTGATGATTCAGTAAACCAATAACCATTCACCCAACAGGGCGCACTTCCTGTTGGGGGTGCGTCTTTTTTTATTTAAGGACACACCATGAACAACAATCAACTGATCGAGTGGGAAGACGGCCTTTATTTGGACGGCTTTGTTATTTCATCAGACAACAAAGTGCAATTTCTTTCCCTTTGGGGAAGAGATGGAATGATCCAACACTTTCTCGCCTCACTCACGCTGCCCAGCAGTGAGGGTGGGCTGCGAGTAAAGAGTGTACGATTACCCAATCACAACACCGTCACGTTGGACTTTGCCAATGCTAAATCGCTGAAAAAGCAGACGGCAAGGCTAGACAAATACAGTGTGGTCGGGGAATGGGTGCACCTTTGGTTGATGGACGACAGTCTCACTCAACCAAAGCCGCAATCCCTCACCTTGATCCATCAATCGCCTCACACCTGGTCAGCACTTTGGCCCGTGGTGAAGCAGCTTTGTCATCTACCGCTTTTAGACGCGTGGAAGGCACCGCTTGAAGGATTGTTTGCAGAGTACATCGAGTCACTACCGAGTTTTGGCGTTCATGGGACAGAGATTTCTCTTCCCATTGAAGATATCGAGCCTCTCATCAGCGACGCGATACAAATGGGCATATTGCCCCTGACGTTTAACGAATAAGGACAAGACCATGACGACACTGCAAACCTCAACCGATGCCCTAGAAGCGCAACCTCTGACGACGTTCATTGAAGAGTTTGGAGAAGGCTTACTCAGCAACATCGAGCGAGCTCACCCACCGAGATTCACTCAAAGTCACCCTGACAGAGAAGCCATCCTATCGACATTAAAACGCACCCCGTTTGAAACGCAATCCAATGCCATTCAAGCGATATGCGCTTTATTGATTGATGAACAAGCCCCTGCGGGGGTGATTAATGGCGAGATGGGAACTGGCAAAACGATGATGGGCATTGCCGCCACGGCTGTCGCTTATCATGAAGCCAAAGCCAAGCGTTTTCTAGTCTTATCCCCACCACACCTTGTGTACAAATGGCGCCGAGAAATACTCGACACTGTGGATAACGCAAAAGTGTGGGTGCTCAATGGGCCCGATACCTTGTTGTCTCTTCTGAAACTCAGAGAAGCGCAGCCTCATGATGGTCCAGAGTATGTGATATTGGGACGGGTAAGAATGCGCATGGGCTATCACTGGTCGCCAGCGTATCACACCAAGAAAAGCCGCTTTCAAGTGGGGCACGACGGCATACAGGCTCAAACCGCATGGATTGAGCAGTGTGTTTGCCCTGATTGCTATCAGGTGATTCGTGACGAAGACAACGAAGCCATTGCGCCTCATCGTTTTCCGACAGAGAGCCAGATGCAATGCCAGCACTGCCACTCCCCACTATGGACACTCAAGCGTCAAAGGCAGACATCGGGGCTAGGAGAGACCGTCAAGCGCGCTTTACAGACGCTTCCGACCATCGGCAAGGTCACCGCGAATAGACTGCTGAGTAGTTTTGGAGAGCAATATCTCGCCAAAGCCATGGCAGACAACATCTATGAGTTGGTGAACCTACTCGATGAAAATGGGGAGTTTGTATTTACAGAGCGTCAAGCTGAACGTATCGAGCGCAAACTGGCGAAAACTCAATTTGCCTTTGGGCAAGGGGACTTTCAGGCCAGCGAGTTCATTAAGCGTTACTTTCCATCGGGGTTCTTTGATTGGTTGGTGATAGATGAAGCGCACGAGTACAAAAACGCAGGCAGCGCTCAAGGGCAAGCGATGCAGGTCTTAGCGAGCTGTACCCGTCACCGTTTGCTGCTCACTGGCACATTGATGGGCGGTTACGCGGAAGATTTGTTCTATCTACTTTGGCGCACCATGCCGAACGTGATGATGAATGACGGCTACCACTATAGTCGTGGCAAGTTGGGAAGGGCTGCGATGCAGTTCTCTCAAGAGCACGGCATCATCAAAGAAGTCATGAAAGTCAGCGAAGAGGGACACCATAAGACCGCAAAAGGCAAAGCGCTTCGCGTCAGTCAAACGCGAGCGCCTGGTTTTGGTCCTCTGGGCGTGGCGAAGTATGTTCTGCCTTACACGGTGTTTGTGAAACTCTCAGAAATGCAAGTCGGCGTATTGCCTGACTATGAACCGGCGACGTTGTCGCCTTAGCGGCCTACGGCCGAAAACAAAGAAACTCAACCGACTAGGCTGCTTTGCATGAATCGTTTATCCTATAGGACATGTTTCCAAATAAGCCCATCAAACAACTCTTCAATGCCAACAATAATTGGCTAAGCTTCCTTAATAAACATCGGGAAAAACTCCGAAC
>NZ_JBFRRH010000002.1:0-2658 GCF_041472995.1 Vibrio sp. 10N.261.46.A3
ATTTGTGTATAAGAGTCAGCATCAGCAGTCGCACCAAACAACTTTGGAAATGCATCATTAATTAAGCCATTAACGTTATTATACTTACTCAGCACAACGCCTGATGGAGGTGTAATCAGGCGCACCATGTTAAATAGAGCCATCTCTAATGCAATGAAAGCTTCAAGTATGCTAGCACTGAAATTATCCTGCTCTGAAGCCATTTCATAAGCTCTGGTTAGAGTAACTTTCCATTCAGGGAAGTCACCTGAACTCATATGATAAGCAATATATCCTGTTGCTTCGTCACGCTTAAAGTTAGGTATATCATTGTCCGAAATATTATTTGATTGCAATGACTTCATAACATCTGCTGACGGTTTCCAAACTTTCAGCAATTCGTATACACGCTTGTCATGTACATTAGCCTGCTCTGAATCACTGTATTCGTGACAACTAGCAATTACGAACGGCTTAAAGCCCGTCATAAACTGAATTTCTTTGACCGATACATCTTTAGACACATATCTATATACACGTATAAAGTGATTTAATGCCTCCAAAACTCTAGCTTCAACATCAGAATGGAGCCCCACATCACTTTCAGTCGCAATTTTTAGGTATGTGGTATAGCTAGTATGGCTTAAACGATTGTGTTCTATACCATCGGTATCCATTAATAATGTAACATCAAGCTTGCCATCAATATCTTTATAATTACAGATTTGATTATCGGAAGTCTGCATTGGTGCTTTGAAGTCGTATTTAAAACCTCGTTCATTATCGTAAGGTACGCGAATGATAGAGTCATTGATTGATAACGTATTTACGGATTCAGTTTCCTCACGCACACCTAAACAGTAGCGGTCACCTTTATAATCAAAGAAAACCTCTCCTTGCTGAACTCTGACTCGAGCGGGGATAATGAACTGATACAAACAACAACTTAACATAATAGTTCCCCTGAACTTGATAAAAAATATAACGCCGCATTAAGGGGTGAACAACGCCTCCACCCAACCTAAAGTATTGTACCGTAAACGCTAAATCTGAAGTAGAAGCAAAAATGCCAAGCGTTGAGAATCCCTCTTAAATGCTTTGTTAGCAAACAAATTCAACGACTTATATCTAATTCCATTGCTACACAATCAATTCCTGCACCAAAACCGTTTGGGGTGATTTTAGTTACTGTAAAACCCCGTTTCTCGTAAAAACCTTGAGTGTGTTGGGACGTTTCGATTTTCACCTTATCTAATGAGATATTGTGCTTTATATAGGACAGTCTAAAATCCGTTAACTTTGTTCCTATACCTTGACCATGAAAGTCTTTATGAACCAATCCCCAAGCCAAAGAAGCAACTGATGAATTTAACCCAATACCACCACAACCAAGTAATTTCCCACTACCACTTTCAAGGCAAATATAATATTCAGAGCTTTCCGACAAAGCATCAAGATATTCGATAAACTCTGCACGCTCTGATGAATCAAAGTATTGACCAATATTACTTTCAAACGCTTCAATACATTGCGCTCGATACCTACTACTATACTTTCGGATTTCCATATGTCCGCCTTGTTTGCTAACGCCCTGTTAAGGTGTGAGCAACGCAATACCAAGCCGCCGCATACCACCTTAAACACTAAACGCAACGCATAGTGAAAATGCCACGCGTTGCGAATCACTCTTAAACAGTTTGTTATACAAACGGCTATCGATACAACAAAAAGCTTTTGTTGCTAGGCTCAACTAGATGCTTAAACTACCCCAAATTTTTCACTTAGTAAGGTATATCTATGGAATTCGTAATTGGTGCTATTGTCTTGTTTATTGCTTGGTCATTCATTAAAGCAAAAGCTCGTATCCACTATGCGAACGAGCGCCAAGCTCAGCCAACCGCTGTAAATCCAGCGTTCAACGAGCTGATGCAAGCAATAACAAACAAAATCAATGGGCATGTTCGCGATAGTGGAGCTAAGCCGAAAATGATGTTAATTGACATTAATGTTCATATGGTCTTTATGCAAAACAACGCCTATAGTGCCCCGATTTTCGATGGTATCGAAACTGTTCCATCAGCAAATATTGACGGTGGTCTAACTTGGAAAATTCTTAGTTAATGCCGTTTCGGCGGTTGTTTGGATTTTATGCAACCGCCAAAAACAAGTCCAATTTCCAGTCATCTGAGATTGTATAACGCCGCCTTAAGCGGACAAAAAAGTTGGCTAAAATTGTTGAGGCACGAAACAAGCCAACTATTTTTGTTCCGACTTAAAGGCCTTGTTAGGCATTGGTATATGCTAATACCAAGATAACAAATAAACACGCGACTGCAAGGTAAGCCATTTTACTCT
Organism: Vibrio sp. 10N.261.46.A3; assembly: GCF_041472995.1. Classification (NCBI taxonomy): domain Bacteria; kingdom Pseudomonadati; phylum Pseudomonadota; class Gammaproteobacteria; order Vibrionales; family Vibrionaceae; genus Vibrio; species Vibrio sp. 10N.261.46.A3. The sequence goes on from NZ_JBFRRH010000002.1 coordinate 2,335, forward strand.
TACTCGGCTTTACGTTAATAAGCTCATGGACTTCAGTTCCCTGTGGTAAATAAAGTGGAGCATTTAAACTTGCGCCTTTATTTCCATGCTCAGGTTCTTCAATTATTACGGTAAGAACATAGCCATTTTTATGTTTTTTCTCATCAAACATAGCAATTTTACTCATTGGTAAAAAGCCATGTCTTTCATTACCATAGTCAACAAATACAGCTTCTAAGCTATGCTCAACCCTGGTAATTACTGCTTTAAATGCTTGTCCTTTTTCGAATAATACTTGTGACACTGAATACTTCCTAGAAAATGCCTAACGCCGCGTTAAGTGGT
>NZ_JBFRRH010000003.1:0-179708 GCF_041472995.1 Vibrio sp. 10N.261.46.A3
ATAAGTAGATAAGTAGATAAACATTAACGTTCAATGTGAAATGCTAACACTTCCTTGTGTCATTCTATCGCTGATAAGAAATCCCCCTCCCACCAGCAATAAGCTACTTGCAGTAAATACCATGCAGTAGGTTAATCATCGCTTTTACTTCTTCACTACTCAATGTGTAATACACAGTTTGAGCTTCTTTGCGAGTTTCGACCAAACCATCTCTTCTCAACCAAGCAAGATGTTGAGATAAAGCAGACTGACTCAGTTCCAACTTGCCACACAGCTCCCCAACCGACAGTTCAGTACCATGTAATAGGCACAAAATCTGTAAGCGACGCTCGTTTGCCATGGCTTTAAGTAGAATCACAGCTTGTGCTGAGTTCTTCTCCATCTCTTTTAAGTTCATAGTTTGGCTCCCTACAACCTTTACGCCAACTACGGGCTATCAGTATTTCCGGCATATGGTAGAGCTATGATAATCGATATCAATTCATTAACAAACTAACTCATTCGAACAATTTGCTAAAATCTGCGTCACATACGTTTTTTACTGCTGGATGTTGGATCATCCTCTCAGCAAATATGACGTAGTACTCCTCTTTTAACTCTTCAATACCACCTAATAGTTGCAGTGATGTGTCGTCTTCCACTTCAGACATATAAAGCGTCGGTGCCAAGAATATTGCGTCATGATGGTAACGAGCAAAAGCCTTCATCAATGCGGCATCATCAAACTCACCTAAAATATCTGGCTTAAGCCCTTGTCTATCAAACCATTGCAGCACTTTACGCCCCATTGAGGTTCGGCTACCAGGGATCAAAAGCTTTCTTTGCTCCAATACAGCAGGGAAATTAACACCTTCAACCTGACCTGAACTAAAAAAGCTCATTCCACTCTCACCCAACTTTTTACTAAACAGGCCCGGGCTTTGACTAGAGTCCACCGGACAGTCAGACAAAATCATATCAAGCTTATGTTGAGAGAGTTGCTCAAGTAGCATTTCATGGGTCGATTCAAAACAGCGTAAATGAATGCTGTTATCTGGAGGGATGGTCGACATCAGTATCTTACTGACGAGTCTTTTAGAGAGCGCATCCGCGACGCCAACATCAAACAGAATATTGGAGTGCTGGCTGTAATTCACGATATCCAGCATCTCGTAACTCAGGCCAAACATACGATCGGCATATTTAAAGACCAGCTGCCCAAGCTCTGTAGGCTCAACACTGCGGCCATTACGCTTGGTCAACTTGCCATCCATGCGCTCTTCCAAGGCTTTTATCTGCCCCGTTACCGTTTGTGGTGTTAGAAATAGGGCTTCTGCAGCTTTAGTAACAGAGCCTTGCTTGCAAACCATCCAGAAGTAATAAAGATGGTTGTAGTTGAGATGCGACATAGATGTGCCGTAATAAAAGAGTAGATACCCTTTTATATCAAATATGACACCGCCACTCAACAAACTCGGAAAAACCTAACTAAATGTAACTTTACTACCTATTTTTCCGAAGTGTTTGATTTCATAATGTAATATTTCATCGATTATTTTCAATTTTTTTCTAACTTTTAAGATCTATATCACCTATAGAACCACCATTAAAAATCAAATAAAAACAACAAGTTAAAATAACCACATTAGCTATGGGAATATTTAAATAGTAAATCATCACAAAAAAGTCCGACCTAAACCAAAATGTAATATTACTGAAATATTTCCCCTCTAACATCACGCTCAGATTAAACAAACAGACCAAACACAGACTTAAACGGTCCAATGGAGAAAACATTATGAACCAAGCTACTACTGCAGCAGCGCCTATCTCGAGCACTACTCGTTGGCTACGCTGGGCTAACTTGGCATTCATGCTTTACCTACTATTACTTTCAGTTTCAATGGTTGGTACAGGCTTCAAATGGGCAACAGGCGAGCAAGCAAAGGTTCTTTTCGAATTTGCTTCACACCCAGTTGCAGGCTTAATGATTGGTTTAGTAGCAACAGCGCTTATTCAATCATCAAGTACAGTTACTTCAATTATCGTTGGCCTTGTGGCAGGTGGTTTACCTGTTGAGCTAGCTATTCCTATGATCATGGGTGCTAACATTGGTACTACGGTAACCAATACGTTAGTTAGCCTTGGTCACGTTCGTTGTAAAGAAGAGTTCAAACGTGCATTCGCAAGTGCGACAATCCACGACTTCTTTAACCTATTAGCCGTTGCTATCTTCCTTCCACTAGAGATGGCGTTTGGTATTCTAGAGAAGATTTCTCACTGGTTGGTATCTCCGATGCTAGCAACAGGTGATATGAGCATGGGTGGTCTTAACTTCATCAAGCCAATCACTAAACCAGTAGTAAGTGCGATTAAAGAGCCTCTATCAACATTTGGCGACACTGTTGGCGGCATCATGCTTATCGCTCTAGGTATCGCAACTATCTTCGTAGCTATCACTGTAATGGGTAAGCTGATGAAGAGCCTAATGGTTGGTCGTGCTCGTGAGATTCTAAAGAACGCAATCGGTCGTGGTCCAATCCACGGTATCGCTTCTGGCTCTATCGTTACTATCCTTGTTCAGTCTTCTTCTACGACAACAAGCTTGATGGTTCCACTAGTAGGTTCAGGTGTTCTTAAAGTACGTGACGTTTACCCATTCACTCTGGGTGCAAACATCGGTACATGTATTACGGCTCTACTTGCAGCTACAGCAGTATCTGGTGAGTTCGCAGTATTCGCACTACAAATTGCTCTAGTACACTTGGTGTTCAACATCATGGCAACGGTATTCATCTTCGGTATCCCGTTCCTACGTGAACTACCTGTTAAAGCCGCTGACTTGATTTCAGACATGGCTGTGAAGAACAAAGCTGTAGTGGCTGGTTACCTTGTTGCGGTATTCCTTGTACTGCCTGGTAGCGTGTTAGCTCTTACTGCTTAATAGCAAAATAAACATCGCTTATAGCAAAGCCCGTAACCTCCTAGGTTGCGGGCTTTTTCTTTTTAAGAGCAGATACGGGATGCGAGTGAACGAGTAACGAAGAGCAAAAGCAGATACGAGATTCGGGTAAACGAGTAACGAAAAGAGACTTCCTCTCATTAGCTGCGTTTTGATATATCGTATCTTACTGACTCAAATCTAAAAACGCTCTTCGTATCTCGCATCTCGTGTACTCGCATCTAGCTACCCTACTTACCTTGCTCATTACGCAAGTACATTATGGCAACCATGCCAAAGCCGATAAATTGCCATAGATACTGGCCGTCGCTTGCGCCAGTGATGGTTTGAGTGAAAGCCATACAAGCGGTCACAAACAGAGAAGCGAATGCGGCATAGAGCAACCACGGACGCTCTTTACCCACCATGAACTCACCTGCAAGTACCGAACGAATAACCAATAAAAACGGCACACATTGCAAAGCAATCAGAATAGGGAACATAAAATCGAACGTTGGGCTCAGCAGAGCATGACCGATTTGGCTCTTATCCCAAGTGCCAACAATGTAGCCTTTCCAGCCAGTCCAAGTGTCTCCCGCATAAGCAGTATCGGGTGTAACGAAGCCAAGTAGCACGCCCATCACTTTATCGATAAAGCCATTTTTGAACCAAAAGACGAATAAGAAGATCTGAATTGGAATGATCTGAAAAGCAAACTTCTTCAACATGTGTGTACCCCAAATAATGAATGATTTGGTGATCAGTATGTGGAAGTCGGTATTTTTACGCTTGATGCAAGGCAATCGAGCCTGAGTCCAAACAATAATCAAACATGTTGAGAAGCCTGTTGGTACAAGGACACCTTGCAGAAGTGCCGTTGCCATCAGCCCTCACGAAACACCTTCGCTTGAAAACGCATTTCGTGGTTTAGGAAAGGTTTATTTTTTATAAAGATTCAATAAGATCAAACAGTTGACCGTCATTCTCTTTTTGCACTTCGGTATAGCGTTGATAGTTGTATTGCGAACCTTTTGGGTTGTCCGACAGCTTGTCAGCCACACTGAGCAGATAAAAACTGATTGGGCTCGGTGTACTTTCGGCCGCATAAAAAAGGTAAGGGAAAGCTTGATTGGCGTGTTGGTTGATTAACAGTGCAAGACCCAAGGTAAGGTTAGCGATGTCACAACGTGGGTTCATCTCGAAGGCTTGCTTTGCCAATTGCAGTGCATGTTCGCGATCTTCTTGCTCATGAGTTTGTAAATAAGCCAAAGATTCCGAATACGACAGTAACGCATTGACCAGATAATTATCTCGCCCTTGTTGTTGAATCGAATCCAACTGAAGTGCTATTTCCTCAAATGGCTGACCACCTTTACCTTGGTAGAACAACGATATCCCCTCAGAGATAACACTCCAATCATCGTAGTTATCAATAGAAGTCACTCGATGACTTGCCACGCCGTATTTGGAGCTCATTGGAGCAATAATAGCTTTGATCTCGAGAATCACATCCCCAATGGCATCGAAGAAATTACCTTGGCTAAAGGTCTTTTCCACTTTCTGACTTTGATTGGGTTGGCGGTTGTTTTGTACAAGCACGCTCAACACATAGTCACCACCCTTTTTCTTAAGCCAACCTTTGAGCTCGACACCATTGTTGGCCAATGATTGCTTGCCCTGTTTCGATAGCTGAGAAAAGTGGTAACCCGATAAGTTTTTTACCGAGTTCAGCCCGTAGAAAAGGTAGTTATAAACGCTTTCTGACATCTCATAATCGTTCGCAGAATCGAGTGTTATGTCATGGATATAAACAGGAATTACATCACTTTGATGAGCAGAAATAATAGCTGTGTCATTGGTTGGGACATCGGTTTGCCACGCCCAAGTTGCTATTAAGCCAACAGAGAATACTGCGGTTGTAATCAGGGCGATGGTTCTCTTTTTGGATTTAGCAACAAAAGGTTTAGGTTCAGATTCAGGCAGAGAGGTGTCATCAACGGAAGTTGGTTCGACGCTTGGCTGAGTCACCTCAACATCGAACAGGTAACCTTGCTTAGGAATGGTCTGAATAATCCGATACGGACGTGATTTATCCTGAAGCTGACTGCGCAGTAAGCTGATGACCTGTCTGACCAAGTTGTCAGACACTTGAGTTCTTTGCCACACATCCGCTGCTATCTGCTGAGTGCTTACCACTTGCCCGCGATTTTCGATGAAATAGCTGAGCAACTTTGCTTGCAGTGGCTCTAAATGAATCGCTTCGCTATCCACTACCAACTGATTTTTATCAGGGTAGAAAGCAATCGGAAAGTCGTGTTGCAATACAAAGCAATGCGAGCGAGTCATAGTAGTTCTGTAGTTAGAAAAGACCACTCAAGATTATTGGTTTTACAAATAGTAAGCAAGCCAAGCATAACAAATAAAAAAGGCTGCACAGAGGCAGCCTTTCAATCAAACAAAGCGAATGAGATTAAACCGAGAATGGGTACTTAATCGCTTCGTGGCATTCGTAACCTTCCACCCAGAAGTCATCCATCGTTACCCATGTTTCCAAATCTTCTAGAGACTTAATCTCAGGATTGATATGGAATGTTGGGCCAGCTAACGGCTCACGCTTTAACTGAATATCACGCATGGGTGCAAGTTGATCTTCGTAGATATGAGCATTCACAAGCTTATGGTAAGCCACGCCAGCTTTCTTACCCGTGATTTGCGCCATGATAGCTAGGAAGACATACACTTGAACCATGTTGAAGTTCAGGCCTAGTGGTACATCACAAGAGCGCTGAGTGCTGTTTAGGTACAGAGTATCACCAAGTAGAGAGAAGTGATGGCTGTACATACACGGACGCAAACAACCCATGTGGAACTCACCTGGGTTATAGAAGTTTAAGATCTCGCCACGGTCATCAATACCGTTCGTTAGATCATCAACAATCTTCTTCAGTTGGTCGATATGACCGCCGTCAGGTTTTGCCCATGCACGTCCTTGAACGCCATAAACACGGCCCATGTCATCTTCACCCTTGCGGTAAGGATTATTCAGCCATGCTTCGTTCAGGTTCGCGTTCGCATCCCAAGTCTTAGTCCCTAGCTTACGAAAATCTTCAGCATTGTCGTAACCACGGATATAGCCAAGCAGTTCAGCAACTGCGGCTTTCCAAAAGCTCTTACGCGTTGTTACCAGTGGGAATTGGTTATTACCAACATCATATTCAAGGTCAGCATTGATCACGGTTAGGCAGCGCTTGCCCGTGCGTTCATTTTCAATCCAAGTACCGTCATCAACGATACGCTGACAGAGATCTAAATACTGTTTCACACCAATTCCTTACTTCGTTTGTTGTGGTAATTCGTCTTTGTAGTGACCACGTTTGTATGCCCACACCATCATCAGCACACCGATGATAACCATTGGCAGTGACAAAATTTGTCCCATAGAGATAAATCCACCGAACAAACCTAGGTGAGCATCAGGTTCACGTACGTATTCTACTAAGAAGCGGAATGTACCATATCCAGCTAAGAATAACCCTGATACAGAACCAAGAGGACGCGGCTTTTTGATAAACCAGTTCAAGATGAAGAACAGCACAATACCTTCAAGCGCCATCTCGTAAAGTTGAGATGGGTGACGAGGAAGTGGACCACCGTTAGGGAACACAATCGCCCATGGCACATCAGTCACACGGCCCCAAAGCTCGCTGTTCATGAAGTTACCTAAGCGTCCCATGCCTAAACCAAATGGCACCAATGGTGCAATCATGTCTGCCACACCAAAGAAGGTTCGACCGTTCTTTTTGGCATACCAAAACATGGCAGTAATAACACCAAGCAAGCCACCGTGGAAAGACATACCGCCAGTCCATACCTTAAATAGGTACAGTGGGTCTGCTAGGAAAAGATCAAAGTTGTAGAAAAGTACGTAGCCAATACGACCACCCAGCACCACACCTAGAAAGCCAGCAAACAGTAAGTCTGATACTTGCTCTCGAGTCCAACCGCTACCCGGTTGATCAGCTCGGCGATTTGCTAACCAAAGAGCAAACATAAAACCGACAAGGTACATTAGGCCGTACCAACGAACTGAGATTGGTCCTAGTTCAATAAGAACAGGATCGATATTTGGGAATTCGATAAAACCCTGAGACATACTTGGCTCTCTATCTAAATTGATTAACAGTTAGCTCAATGGCTAACAGAAAAGACACTACAGCAGCATTGTGGCTGCTATAAACATTAAAAATACCGCAAAGAATTTCTTCAGCACAGGGGTTGGCAATTGAGTGGCCAGTTTCGCACCCACTCGAGTGGTCAAAACTGAGGTACAAGATATCGCGATCAAAGCCGGTAGATAAACATAACCCAAGCTATACGCAGGAAGATCATCGACTGAAGATCCATGCCAAATGAAACCTAGCATTCCCGAAATCGCGATAACACAACCGCATACCGAAGATGAGCCGACGGCTTTACGCATTTCCACACCGTGATGGTTAAGGAAAGGTACCGATAAAGACCCACCGCCAATGCCCGCTAAGCTTGATACCAAACCAATCCCGCCACCACACAGTACGGTTTTAGCTGAACCCGGCATCGATTTTTGGCTCTTAGAGCGAATCGACAACAGCATTTGCAACGCCAATACCAAGACAATCACACCAAAGACTTTTGGCAGGTATTGAGCTGGAATCACATCGGCCACGAAAGAGCCGAGGAAGCCACCTATCACCACACCAGGCATCAACCACTTAACGACAAACATCTCTACATTACCCAACTTTAGATGGTTAATCGCAGACGATCCTGACGTAACGATGATGGTTGATAGCGAAGTAGCCAATGCCATTTGCATCGCAAATTCTTGAGGGATACCCGCTTTAGGAAGCAAAAACAGTAAGGCAGGAACCACCAGCAAACCACCACCAATGCCTAGCAAGCCAGCTAAAACACCAACAATAGCACCAAGGCCTGCTAACAAGCCTATCAGTTCATATGACACGTTAAATCCTATTTTTTACCTGCTCGAATGAAGCCTGTAAATTCACGCTCTTCGAAATAGTTCAGCATCATACTATAGATGTCACTACCATACGGTTTTGAAAGTGCCTTATTTGCCAAATCCTGTAATTCAGCCAAGTTCGATTGACGAATCAAATATTTGGTTCTTGCGACATTCGAGGTATTCATACTTAACGTCTCATACCCCAATCCAATCAATAGCAGCGCGCCCATCGGGTCACCGGCTAACTCGCCACAAATACACACAGGTAATTGATATTGCTTACAAGTATCATGAATTTGTTTTAATGCCATGATCACCGCAGGGTGCATTGATTCATAGACATCGGATACTCGTGAATTGTTCCGATCAACCGCTAATAAATATTGGGTTAAATCGTTGGTACCCACTGAAACGAAGTCGACCTTATGCGCAATCAGCGGCAATATGTACAGCATAGATGGCACTTCAATCATGATACCAACGCGAGGCATGCGCACTCGGTTATCAAGCTCATGCACTTCGTCATACGCTTGTTCAATCAGCTGTAGCGCGTCATCCAATTCCTGAGCACCAGAGATCATCGGCAGCAAAATACTCAAGTTATGGCTTTCACAACTCGCACGTAGCATGGCACGTAACTGAATAATAAAGATGTCAGGATGATCGAGCGTAAAACGAATACCACGCCAACCAAGGAATGGATTGTCCTCTTCGATAGGAAAATACGGTAAGGCCTTATCACCACCGATATCGAGTGTACGCATCACCACTTGTTTCTCTGGGTAGCTTGCCAGCACAGAACGATACTGCTTGAATTGTTCGTCCTCTGACGGGAATCTTTGCTGCAACAAGAAGGAGATTTCAGTTCGATACAGCCCTACTCCATCAACACCCTGGTTGATAGCGATGTTAGTGTCTGCACTCAAGCCCGCATTAAGCAGGATCTCGACTTGCTTGTCGTCTTGGGTTTTTGCCGGAAGGTACAGCTCTCGATTGACCATAGATGAGAGCTCACTCTCTTCTAGAATCAGCCCTCGATACTCTTTGAGCAGGCTTTTAGTCGGCTCAATAAAGATCTCACCGCTATACCCATCAACAATCGCTCGCTTACCATTAGCTTGAGCTAAGTTAAGGTTTACCCCCATGACTGAAGGTATGCCAAGCGCTCGAGATAAAATAGCTGCGTGCGAGTTCGCTGCCCCTTCCAAAGAAATAACCGCCAAGAGCTTTTCTTTTGGAATAGACGCTAACACCGAAGCGGTTAACTCACGAACCACTAGGATAATCGGCTTATCTAACGTGCGAAGTTCATGTTCAGAGTTGTGGAGGAAATAGAGCAGCCTTTGTCCGAGCTCTCGGATGTCTTGTGCTCTCTCACGAAGATATACATCGGACATACGAGCAAAGCGGTTCGAATAGCTCTCAACCACTTGTCTTAATGCCCAATCGGCTTTATCGCCTTTCTGGATTTGGCTTTTTAGATCCTTACGCAACATAGGATCGTTGAGTAAGTGAGTAAACAGGTCAAAGATCGCCAACGCGTCTTTATTGATTTCGCTATCTAAGCGCTTTCGCATACGCTTAAAGTCATTGAGGGCGTTTTCAACCGCTACCGCCAACAACTCATGCTCTCTCTCTACATTGAGCGTCGAAGCAGGATAAACATCGGTGAGTTCAGGCTGAGTGTTGTCCCACCATAAGTCACCAATCGCCACGCCCGATGAAGCTGCAATACCTTTAGTCGCAGGTAGCTTCTGTTGCTCTAACAGCCAATGGCCTTGAGTTTGGGCGTGCGCCACAATAACGGCAAGTTGCGCTGATAGCGTGACAAGGAAGGATTCTTCCATCTCACTGAATAAACGCGGGGTCTTCTGTTGAATGACCAATACACCAAGCACTTGCTTGCGGTGGATAATCGGAGTACCGAGAAAAGAGTGATAGACGTTTTCTCCAAGCTCTGGAAAAAACTTATAAGCAGGGTGAGCAGACGCTTGTGCAAGGTTGATAGGTTCAGCACTTCTTTTAACAAGGCCAACCAGACCTTCGTCAAAACCAATGTGAATGCTATTGCCTTTAAAGATCAGGCCTTGAGTTGCCATCAACTCAAGGCGCTGCATATCATTATTTGCCAAATACACGGTGCAACATTCCGTCTGCATCGCACTGCATGTCTCTTTAACCAAAATATCAAGAGCCGTCGACACATCTTCAACTCTTGATACGTGTTCAACTATTTCCCTTAGTTGACTGAGCATGCTTAACCTCTACGCAATTTGCGCTTTCCTTTTATTTTTCGCTCTTTAAACGGCATTGCTAAAGATGCGAACTCTTTCATCGCTCGACGGTAAACATCTCGCTTGAAAGAAACAACTTGTCGAACTGGGTACCAGTAACTCACCCAACGCCAACCATCAAACTCAGGTGTACTTCCACGCTGCATATTGATATGCGATTCATCGCAATCTAAACGTAAAAGGAACCACTTCTGTTTTTGTCCAATACAGACAGGTTTAGAATCCCACCGAACCAGTCGTTTGGGTAGCTTGTAGCGTAACCAATGACGACTTGTCGCGACGATCTTTACATCCTTTTTAGTAAGGCCAACCTCTTCATACAACTCGCGGTACATTGCCTGTTCCGGAGTCTCACCTTCATCTATTCCCCCTTGAGGGAATTGCCATGAATGTTGCCCGTATCGTTTAGCCCAGAAGACCTGACCATGGTTGTTACAGATTACAATACCAACATTTAATCGGTAACCATCGCCATCTATCACTGGCCAACCTCTATCTAAATTTTTAATTACTCTGATTTTTCCACATATCCCCAATCGGAGCAAACTTAGTGACGTGATAAGCGCTATATTTATGAATAATAACTAGGAATATGGATAAGTTTTGCTCAAATTCTAGTTACCCACACAATAGTGAGACATAGACCACATTTATTCACCTTTTCTGTGAATAACTATGTGAAGAATTACCCGCAATCGTTTTTTTTAATCCATAGATTCATCAACACCAAAAACGACAAATCAATTAAAACTAATTTATCTTCATATAAATCAAATAATTAAAATAATATTTTGGTTTTAAAAAACATTAGAAATGTAAAAGATCTTTCAGAAATCTGACATGGTTAAAGATCAACCACTCCGATGTTTATCCACACTACCAAGTGAAAGATTCATTTTGAACCCCATTTGGCAAGCATTTTATCCACCATAAACCCCTGTTTATTTATCCACTAAATTAATATTTCAATTAATTACCTTTATGTCCTGTGGATAACCCTGAGTTTGATCCCTTTTATCGCAAGGAGATCATTTCTTAACCAGTCGGCATTTGGTGATAACTTCTGATAAAATCGTTTTTTTGATCATGCCTTTTATTATGAAACCAGAACCACAAACACAACAAGAGCTGTTAGAGCGCGCGTATGCCATCGCAGGAATGACCTTTAAAGAGCTCGCCGACGAAGCCGAGATGGTGATGCCAAACGACCTTAAGCGTGATAAAGGCTGGGTTGGGCAGCTATTGGAATGGCACTTGGGTGCGCCTGCAGGCAGTAAGCCAGAACAAGATTTTGCCAAGCTCGGGATAGAACTAAAAAGCATTCCGATTGGCTACTCTGGCAAGCCACTCGAAACCACCTTTGTGTGTGTTGCGCCTTTGATGGGCGTGCAAGGCATAACTTGGGAAACCAGCCACGTTCGAAACAAGCTGTCCAAGGTTTTGTGGATCCCTGTCGAGGGAGAAAGAGAGATCCCGCTAGCGGAGAGGCATGTAGGATCCCCATTATTATGGACACCTAGCCAAGCTGAAGACGAACTCTTGAAAAGAGATTGGGAAGAGCTGATGGAGTTGATCGTTTTAGGCAATGTTGAACAGATAACAGCAAGACACGGTGAAGCACTGCATTTACGTCCAAAAGCAGCCAACAGTCGCGTGTTAACGGAAGCTTACGGTGCAAGTGGAAAACCTATCAAAACTAAACCACGTGGTTTCTATCTGCGAACTCAATTCACCCATAAATTACTGACAACACATTACGCATAGTTCGTTTAATCGAGCCTCGATAGCCAAAACTATCAGTGCATTACAAACAGTCTGGAATTAGAATCAATATCTCGCTACCACCCCCCTCTTAATGAGGTTTGAGCGCCAGTTCAATATCACAGTAGCTTTGGCTTGGCTCATTACCAAACTCATCATAGGCGTTGTGTAGGCGAAGATACGCCTTTTCAAAGCCGAGCCGGAGTAACTCCTCTTTCACTTGATCCAAGGATCCAAAGTGAAGCGGCTCGCCGTCTTGCTTTACCGGTTCTAGCTTGTGTTTGTATTCCACCGCCAATAGATATTCTGAAATATCAGAACAACCAATAACGTACACTTTGGGTGTTTGATAAGAGTCTTTATGCTCTCCATGTAACCACATGTCTAATTGATGCTTTTGCATAGCCAGCCTCCCTTGCTCTATAAAGCTTAGTAGAACTCTTTTCCTTTACTAGATAACGACTTAAAAAAGCACAGATAACGGCTTAAAAAAGCAAAAAAGAGAAGCAAGCGCTTCTCTTTTTTGGCCAGTTCTAGTTCAAAAGTTTGCACTTTCGACGCCATAACTATCACTGTGAATTATCTTAGGGGTTGAAAGGTGCTATCAACCCCGCAGATTACGTCGGTATTCGCGCACTTAAGACACGACGAAGGTGACGTACTCGACGTTCAATAGTGACGACTTCTGGTTCAGAAAAACCAATCGGTCGACCGTCAGCTTCAAGACCAATATCTCTTAATAAGTGAGTATTGTTCCATGGCAGCTCATATGAACTACGACGAACTTTTCGTTGCCATTCACGCTCTTCACGACGAAGATCGGCACGGATAAGGACTGTTGCTAATTTTAAATATACTGAGTGACGCATAATAACTCTCCAGTTGTTGAATCAACTGAGGAAAAATAGCGTGTTAGATAGTATGAGGGCTTCTCACTTAGCTGCTATTTTTCCGCAGCCAAATAAGGGTACGGATCTATTAGTTAGGTTTATCTTGGGTGTTTCGATCGGCCATGGCTGATGAGAGTGACATATCAGTCACCATGTCAGTACACGGATCAAACGACGCGCAAATATGCTGTATAAAATCGAAATGTTTCATTTGCGCCTCCAAGCTAACTAAAAAATCCAAAAAGAAATGGGGAAATAAAAGCAGACAAGTCTTTGTTAAATCGTTGCTTTCACGGTTAAAGTCTAACCAAGTGAGTATATTATTCAACCGCTAATTGATTAACATTTTTAAAACAATGCATTCGCCTAAAATATCAGTTGCATATTCATTCACATATAACATATTCACTATGATTATATAAAATCACAGCATATCTCTCTTAGTGCTGAGCTAGAAAACAACGGACTATCCCTCAGAAACAAAAAAGCCACGTAGATACGTGGCGTTTAATTTACGGTGACTGAATAAATCTACTTAGAAAAGAGTCTAAACAACCCCTTCAGAGATTAGGCTGTGTTTATTCAGCAAGCGGTACATCGTCGCTCGTGATACACCGAGCTCCTTAGCTGCCAACGAAACCTGACCACCGTAAGATTCCAAAACAATTAACAACGCATCGCGCTCTGAGCGCTCTCGAATGCTCTTCAAGCTTCGGCGTTCATCATTCTGTTTCGGTAAATCCAGTTGGTGATCCTCAATGATCATGGCATCAGACATCAACACAACACGCTTAATCTGGTTCATCAACTCACGCACATTTCCAGGCCAATGGTAGCGATTCATCGAACGGATAGCATCGTCTGAGAAGCTCTTCGCTTGAGCATTAAACTCTTTCGAGTACTCACGCAGAAAATGATTCGCTAGCACAGAAATATCGCTCACACGTTCTTTTAAGCTCGGAACATGAATACGCAGAACATTGATGTAGTGATAAAGCTCTTCATTGAAATCGCCCTCGATCAACGCCTTCTCGATATCAGAGGAGTTCGCGGCCAGAATACGCACATCGACAGATTTCGGTCCATTCGCGGTTTCAATCTTACCTTCTTGCAGAAAGCGCAGCAGATTCAGTTGTTGATTGCGGGGCATCGCTAAAACATCATTAAGCAAGATGGTTCCGCCATCGGCTTCTTCCAACATACAAGGCGCAGTCGCTGTCTGTGCTGAGATACCAAACACCTCGGCCTCTATTCTCATTTCAGACAAGGCACGACAGTTAACCGTTAAAAATGGTTTCTGTGCTCGCGACGAGTTTTGGTGAATAGAGCGTGCAATCGTCTCTTTACCAGCCCCACTCTCGCCATAAATCAAGATACTGACATCAGTCGGCCCAATACGCTTCACTTGGTCTCTCAAGCGCTTCACGGCCACAGAATCGCCTAGCAGTCCCATGTTGTTATTGATGCCGTAGTTTGGCCATACCTTCTGCTCAAGCTTAAGCATACCCAGTTGGTGACCAATGGTACTCAGCAATTGAGCATCTGGGATTGGCGCCGTGAAAAAGTCGATACAGAAGTTGACGATAAACTGGCAGATCGTATCAGAGCTTAATTGAGACTCACGGATAAAGGCGAGCCATCTCACTTGCTTGTTATTGCTCACAAGGTTAGCAATACCGTTGAGACTGAACTCATCATGACTAAGATCGACAATGCCAATACATGGGCCAATATCAGCAATCAAGGCATCGGCTTTTCGTAAATCTGCACACTGGGTACACTGCCAACCCACTTGTTCTAACACTGATAACCAGGGTTCGTACGCACCACCAACGACGATAAGAGAACCTGGTAAGGAATCCATCTTAAATTGAGTTCCCATCCTTCTTCCTTATTCTATTTTTATTTAAATCAGACTAATACGAGTCACTGCTTCATCGTTCGACAAAATGCCGCGAGATCGTATTCATCGCAGAGACGTATAGTAGTGAGACTATCTTAGATTTTATGTCTCAATAGTAAGACTATGTCAGAAATAACGATTTTTCGAATCAAGAGTGCGGTACAGGCTAGGTTTTGAAGCCCAAAAACAGAAAAAGCCACCCGAAGGTGGCTCTTTAATTACATAGGCTGTTACGCCCTATAAGCGAGAATTACGCTTGTGGACGCATTGCCGGGAACAAGATCACGTCACGGATTGTGTGCGTGTTTGTAAATAGCATTGCTAGACGGTCGATACCGATACCTTGACCCGCTGTTGGCGGTAGGCCGTGCTCTAGTGCAGTAATATAGTCTGCATCGTAGTACATCGCTTCGTCATCACCCGCGTCTTTCGCGTTAACTTGCGCTTTGAAACGCTCGTCTTGGTCTTGTGCATCGTTAAGCTCAGAGAAACCATTCGCTACTTCACGGCCACCGATGAAGAACTCAAAACGGTCTGTGAAGAATGGGTTGTCATCGCTACGACGTGCTAGAGGAGAAATGTCCGCTGGGTAGCCAGTGATGAACGTTGGTTGAATTAGCTGAGGCTCAGCCGTTTCACCAAAGATCTCTTCTAGAAGCTGACCACATGTCCAGAACGTTTCTACGTCTACGTGTACAGATTTTGCGATAGCAACCATCTTCTCACGGTCTTGTAGATCTGCTTCTGTTAGCGCTTGAATCTCAGCGTGCTCAGGGTTGTAGTGTTTGATTGCATCGAACATGCTCATGCGAGCGTAAGTGCCACCGAACTCAACCGTTTCGTCACCGTAAGGCATAGAAGTAGAACCAAGAACGTCCATTGCTGCCGTGCTTAGCATCTCTTCTGTCAGATCCATAAGGTCTTTGTAATCAGAGTACGCTTGGTAGAATTCCATCATTGTGAATTCTGGGTTGTGACGTGGAGATAGACCTTCGTTACGGAAGTTACGGTTGATCTCGAATACACGATCAAAACCACCAACCACTAGACGCTTAAGGTAAAGCTCTGGTGCAACACGTAGGTACATGTCGATGTCTAGTGCATTGTGATGAGTGATGAATGGACGTGCAGTTGCGCCACCCGGGATCACATGCATCATTGGCGTTTCAACTTCTAGGTAGCCTTTCGCGCTCATGAAGTTACGGATTGAAGATACAAGCTTAGAACGCACGATGAATGCATTGCGAGAATCTTCGTTCACGATTAGGTCAACGTAACGCTGACGGTAACGCATCTCTTGGTCTGTTAGACCGTGGAACTTCTCTGGTAGAGGGCGAAGTGCTTTAGTCAGCAATTCAAACTCTTCCATGTTTACGTAAAGGTCGCCTTTACCTGATTTGTGAAGCGCACCTTTAACACCGATGATGTCACCGATATCTAGGCCTTGGTACTTCTCTTTCAGTACTTTTTGTACGTCTTTCGCTGCGTATGCTTGGATACGACCAGAAGTTTCTTGAATCGCAAGGAATGGACCACGCTTCGCCATAACACGACCAGCGATCGCAACGATGTGATTAAGCTCTTCTAGCTCTTCCTTAGTCTTCTCACCGAATTCCGCTTGAAGATCGCCAGCTAGGTGCTCACGACGGAAGTCATTTGGGTGACCGTTAGCTTTGCAGTTTTGGCGGATGTGATCCAGCTTGCTGCGGCGCTCAGCGATTAGTTTGTTCTCTTCAGGTGAAGAAGCTTCTTGTGCGTTTTCGTTTTGAACAGCATCAGTCATTAGAGATGTACCCTGCTTTTAAAATTTGGACCGCTATATTTTTGCAAATATAGGCATTTTTACCAATATTATTGGTAAAGCTTAATAGTTGATAAAGCTTACAGACCTGATTTCAGGCTAGCTTCAATAAACTTGTCTAAGTCACCGTCAAGAACCGCTTGAGTATTACGGTTTTCGATACCAGTGCGTAAATCTTTGATACGAGAATCATCCAGTACGTAAGAGCGGATCTGACTGCCCCAACCGATGTCTGATTTCGTTTCTTCGCTCGCTTGTTTTTCAGCATTTTGTTTTTGAATCTCAAGTTCAAAAAGCTTAGCACGTAGCTGCTTCATCGCTTGATCTTTGTTCTTATGCTGCGAACGGTCATTCTGACACTGAACCACGGTGTTAGTCGGAACGTGAGTAATACGTACCGCTGATTCCGTGGTGTTTACGTGTTGACCACCAGCGCCAGAGGCACGGTATACGTCAATACGTAAGTCAGAAGGATTAATGTCGATCGTAATGTTGTCATCAATCTCAGGATAGATAAACGCAGATGCAAATGAAGTATGACGACGACCACTTGAATCAAATGGTGACTTACGAACTAGACGGTGAACACCAGTCTCTGTGCGTAACCAACCGTAAGCATACTCACCAGAAATACGTACCGTTGCGCCTTTAAGGCCAGCAACATCGCCATCAGACACTTCGATAACTTCAGTCTTGAAGCCTTTCGAATCTGCCCAACGTAAGTACATACGCAACATCATTGAAGTCCAGTCTTGAGCTTCTGTACCGCCTGAGCCTGACTGTAAATCGATGTAGCAATCTGATGCATCGTGATCACCAGAGAACATACGACGGAATTCCAGCTTCTCTAGCTTAGCTTCAAGCTCGGCCAGTTCTGGTTCAATTTCATCGAACGTTTCTTGATCTTCTTCTTCAACCGCAAGCTCTAATAGGCCATCAACATCCTCAACACCTTGGTCAAGTTGGTCGATCGTTTCTACTACCGCTTCCAATGCAGAACGTTCTTTACCTAGCGCTTGAGCACGCTCAGGTTCGTTCCATACATCCGGTTGTTCTAATTCTGCGTTTACTTCTTCTAGACGCTCTTTCTTAGCGTCATAGTCAAAGATACCCCCTCAGGATATTTGTGCGCTCAGACACATCCTGCAGACGGTTTTTTATAGGATTGATTTCAAACATTTTAGCTCATCATTTATGAGTAGAATTTAACCGAAGAATTGTACTCAAAAGTGTGACGGAGATACAGAATTTTTTAGAGTGGTGAACCAAGATTCAACAACTTAATAGGATATAAAATTGACAGGCAGAAAAAACACGTAAAATTTGTAAGGGCAGGAAGGAAAACAAGCCCTGTTTTTGAACAGAGCTTGTTGAATTGGGCACTATATAATGAGCATTATTGAGCCCAAAATAACTATTTGGCTTCGATATGATCAATCATCAGCTGCAACGATTGGTTGCCGCGAAATTCGTTGATATCGAGCTTAAATGCAAGATGAACGGTTTTCACCGAGGCATCAGGCCAGCGACGTAGGTCGACGTTAAAGGCAATACCATCAATCATCACATTGGTAGGGTGACCTTTGTAGAGCGGCTCGAGCATCAGCTTAAGGTGTTTTTCACCCACCAGCTTTTGGTGCAGAACTTTAAACTCACCATCGAAGATTGGCTCGGGGAAAGCTTGTCCCCACGGGCCACCTGAACGCAGTGTTTCAGCGGTGTGCATCGAGAACTCTTCTGGTAATAGCTCACCATCAGACAAGATAATGCCCTTCAGTGCTGTTTCTCCAAGTTCATTCTTCACAACATCATTGAACAACTTGCTGAAGCGTTCAAAGTCCTTTTCCATGATGGTTAAGCCAGCCGCCATTGCGTGGCCACCAAACTTAAGAATCAAGCCTGGATTTTGTGTATCAATTCGGTCCAATGCATCACGCATGTGCAGACCCGGAATTGAACGACATGAACCTTTGATACTGCCTTCGCCGCCATCTGCAAACGCAATCACTGGGCGGTGGTATTTGTCTTTGATACGCGAAGCCAAGATACCAATCACACCTTGGTGCCAATCACGTTGGAACAGGGCTAAGCCAGAAGGTAGGTCGTCTTTACCAAATTCAAGGCGCTCACAAAAAGCCATCGCTTCTTGCTTCATTCCCTCTTCGATCTCTTTACGTGTTTGGTTCAAACCATCCAGTTCACTTGCCATTCGACGAGCCGCATGGATGTTGTTGCTCATTAGCAGCTCAACACCAAAAGACATGTCGTCTAATCGACCCGCAGCATTGATACGAGGGCCAAGAGCAAAGCCAAAGTCAGATGCCACCAAACGTTTAGCGTCTCGCTTAGCAATTTCGATCAAGGCTTGAATGCCCGGACGAGCTTTACCCGCACGAATGCGTTGCAAACCTTGATGGACCAAGATTCGATTGTTTTCATCGAGTGGAACCACGTCGGCAACCGTACCCAGCGCCACAAGGTCAATCAGTTCCATCAACTTAGGTTCTGTCATGCCGCGCTCTGCAAACCAACCCAACTTACGCATGTGAACACACAGTGCCATCATCAGATAGAAAGCCACACCTA
The DNA here is from genome assembly GCF_041472995.1 of Vibrio sp. 10N.261.46.A3. NCBI lineage: Bacteria > Pseudomonadati > Pseudomonadota > Gammaproteobacteria > Vibrionales > Vibrionaceae > Vibrio > Vibrio sp. 10N.261.46.A3. The sequence goes on from NZ_JBFRRH010000003.1 coordinate 19,161, forward strand.
CACCCGCTAAGGCTTTCGAAGGAAAAGCACAACTCTCAAGGTTTGGGTTAACCATCGCATCGACCATTGGCAGTTCATTGCCCGGCAAGTGATGATCGGTAACCAGAACCTCTAGCCCCTTCTCTTTAGCAAAGCGAACACCTTCAATTGAAGATACACCGTTGTCGACCGTCATGATCACTTCAGCACCAAGCTCGATTGCCTGTTCGACAACCTCCGGGCTCAAGCCATAACCATCTTCAAAACGGTTTGGTACTAGATAATCGACGTTAGAGCTACCGAGCATACGTAACGCTAAAACAGACAGCGCCGAACTGGTCGCGCCATCGGCATCAAAATCACCAACAATGATGATGCGTTTTTGCTGCTGAATCGCTTTGAACAACAACTCAACCGCAGCATCAATGCCGCCCAATTTTTGATAAGAGTGCAAGCCTTTCGCTGCTGTCTCTAGTTGGTCGGCACTGTCGATTCCACGACTCACATAAATGCGCTTTAACAAGTCAGGTAAGTGGGCAGGTAAGACTGAAATGTCGACCTCAGGACGGCGTTGGATCTCTATCATATAAAAATGGGCCCGATATCAATCAGGCCACTCCTTAAATCAAAAACATGGGGGATAAATTGGCAATACAGAAACGAAATTATTGCTCTAAACGTTGAAGAAGTTGCGCTGGCGGTAAGTAACCACTCACCAACTCACCACTTGCTAGCACGATAGCCGGTGTGCCATTGATGCCAAGCTCACGACCCAATTGGTACTGTTTAGCAATGATCTGCTTTTGCTCTGCTAGGTCTTTACCAGACGCTGGCATTTGACGGTTTACTTTAGCGTCATGCATCGCTGTTTTTGGATCATCTGAAGCCCAGATTGCCGCCATTTGATCGGCAACTTGCCCTGTCGCACCTTGACGTGGGTAAGCCATGTAACGAACAGTGATACCCAGATCGTTGTAGCCTTGCATTTGGCTGTGCAGACGAACACAGTAGCCACACGTAATGTCAGTAAATACCGTCACAACATACTTTTCGTTATCGGCTTTGTATTCGATAACCGTATCCGACATCGCTGCGACTTTTTCAGCATTCAGCGGAGCTTGACGCTCAGCCAAAACATCACTGAACTTTCCGTTTTCATCCAAAGAGTAAAGTGTACCGGCTAGAAAGTGATCGCCCTCTGGGGAAGAAAAGATAATGCCGCTGTTGGTTTGAACTTCTAACAGACCATCGATATCCGAAGGAACAATCTTATCGACCTTAATACCGATTTTTTCAAAACGCTTAGTTAACGCAGCTGTATCAATAGCTTGAGCTGGAGCAGCTTCTACGGCTGTTGATGTTGTTTCTACTTTCGCTTCTGATGCATTACATGCAGTAATCATAAGAGGAAGCGCTAGTAGAGGAAGACGGCGTAATACGCTCATTAAGTTCACCTTAAAAATAAATGGATTTAAGCACGTGGGTGATGCTGCGCGTGAATTTGCTTCAGCCTTTCAGTCGCCACGTGAGTATAAATTTGGGTTGTCGATAAGTCACTATGCCCAAGTAACATCTGTACGACCCTGAGATCTGCGCCATAGTTCAGTAAATGCGTCGCAAAAGCGTGTCTCAATACGTGGGGTGACAACAATTCTGTGTCGATCCCAGCGACTACCGAGTAGTGCTTGATACGATACCAGAACGTCTGACGGGTCATTTGCTTGGCGCGTTTACTCGGGAAAACCACATCAGAACTGTTTTCGCCAAGTAAATGTGGACGACCTTGTTCAATAAAAGTCTCTATCCAATCCACTGCATTTTCGCCCATGGGTACTAAGCGCTCTTTGCCACCCTTACCAATAACACGCACCACGCCTTGTCTTAGGCTGATGTTTTCCATCGTCAAGCTAACCAGCTCTGTCACACGCAAACCGGTTGCATAGAGTAACTCAAGCATCGCCTTATCGCGAAGCTCAATCGGATCGTTCGGATCTGGCGCATCGAGCAAAGCATCAACCTGCTCTTCGCTCAAATCTTTCGGCAAGCGTTGTGGCAGCTTCGGGCTGATCAACAAGGCACTTGGATCATCGCCTCTGATTTTCTCGCGGTGTAAGTATTGGAACAAGCGACGAATCGCCGACAACATACGGGCACGAGAGGTCTGCTTAAAATCGGCGTCGGCTAACCAGCCTTGATAATCCTGTAAACCTGAAAGGCTAATGAAGTCGAGGCGGTAATTGTTCTTTTCCATCCACGCTAATAACTTGGATAAATCGGTACGGTACGAGACAAGCGTATTCTCCGATAATCCTCGCTCCATCCACATAGCATCTAAAAACTGCTCAACGAGACCGTGGTCTGCGCTCTGCCCTTGAGGCGACTGCATAGTGTTACTCACAATATTGGAAACTGTTTTGAGAGTATGCCAGAGCAAATATGAATGCCATAAAAATTACGACTTGAGCGGATAATCGCTGCAATCGAAGTCGATTTATGGTTAGAATTCGCCATCTGAAATTAAAATCGAACGTTTGCTATGAAAATTGGATTATTTTACGGCTCAACCACCTGCTACACAGAAATGGCAGCAGAGAAAATTCGCGGCATTATTGGTGAAGACCTAGTTGATATCCATAACGTGAAAGAAACCCCTCTTTCATTGATGGCGGACTACGACCTTTTATTGCTAGGCATCTCAACTTGGGACTTCGGTGAAATCCAAGAAGATTGGAATGAACTGTGGGAAGACATCGCAACCACGCCAATGAAAGGCAAGGTTGTGGCTCTGTTTGGTTTAGGTGACCAAGAAGGCTACGGCGAATGGTTCCTAGATGCGATGGGTCTATTGCATGATGAACTGAAAACCGCGGGTGCAGAGTTTGTTGGCTTCTGGCCAAACGATGATAGCTACGAGTTCGAAGCGTCTAAAGCGTTAACGGAAGACAAATCTCAATTCGTTGGTTTGGCGCTTGATGAAGATTCACAATACGAGCTTAGCGACGACCGTATCGCAAGCTGGGTTGAGCAAGTACTGGTTGAGTACAGCGAAAAGCTATAACCAAACAGAAATGCCCCGGCTGAGTAGCTAAGTAGCGGAATATAAAAAGACCACAGAATACAAAAAGGCCTCATTACTGCGAAGTAATGAGGCCTTTTCTATTTCATCTCGAAGGACAATCGAATCTCAACGGAAGATTAAACAGTCTCTTCAGCCATCTCTTGTTCTGTTGATTTACCAACGAAGAACATACAGATGATTGCAGCCGTTGTTGGAAGCAACCAACCCATACCGATCTCAAACAGTGGCAGCATCTTAAGTGCAGACACGTCTACACCCGCTACTTTAGCGCCATCAATAAGAGCAAACAGCAGTGACACTAATACCACTACGCGGTAAGCCGCTTTTGGATTAGGGAAACGGCTACGCAAGAATGTCAGAGCAACCAACGCGATAGCGACTGGGTACAGTGCAAACAGTACTGGAACAGACAGAGAAATCAGTTGAGAAAGGCCAACGTTCGCAACAGTTGCACAAGCCACACCGTTGATGATTACCCAAGTCTTGTAAGACAGAGGCGTTAGCGAGCTGAAGTAATCAGAACATGCTGATACAAGGCCAATCGCCGTAGTTAGACACGCTAATAGTACGATCACAGAAAGCACTAGCTGACCAGAAGGACCAAACAACGATTGAACGTATAGGCTTAAGATAGCGCCGCCATTGTCTGCACCCGCTGCGACTGTTGCACTTGTTGCGCCTAGGAAGAATAGAGAGATGTAAACAAACGCTAGACCCGCTGCGGCAATACAACCCGCGCTAATTAGGTACTTAGTCGTCGCTGCACGGTCAGTAATGCCCTTGCTACGAATCGCATCAACAATCAGCATACCAAACATCAAAGAAGCAAAAGTATCCATGGTGTTGTAGCCTTCAAGGAAACCTTTGGTCAGTGGTTGAGTGATGTACTCACCGTGAGCCGCAAGAATATCGCCTTGAGGGTTAACGAATACAGCAATCGCCAGCACAACCAAACCAACGAACAGTGCAGGTGTTAGCACCTTACCAATGACGTCAATAAGCTTACCTTGCGACCATGAGAAGAACATCGCTACTACAAAAAATGCAATCGAAAAGAGAGTTAGGTGAGCTTGAGAGGCATCGATGAAGAACGGTTTCACCGCCATCTCATAGGCAACAAGGCCGGTACGCGGTGCAGCAAATGCAGGACCGATAATGATAAAGATCAGCACAGCCATGATGGTTGCAGCTTTCTTAGGAAGATCTTTAGTTAAGTGACCCCAAGAGCCACCAGCCACTGCGACCGCGACGATAGTGATTAACGGCAGACCAACGGCAGTCAGCAGAAAACCAGACATCGCTGGAAGGAAGTGGTCACCGGCTAATTGGCCAGCTAGAGGTGGGAAGATGATGTTACCCGCACCCAAGAAAAACGCAAAAAGCATAAAGCCCAATGCCATTATATCTGTTAGTTTTAGACTCTGTTTCACAGATAATCCTTAATTATATTTATGAATTTATGTTGTGCTTACATGAATGTTACAGCTCAAAGCTGCCAATCAATCTATAAAATAGTCGCGCATAATGACGAAACAACTGGCTAGCTGCAAGTCACCACACAAAAACACCATATAAATTTGCATATGAGAACAAAAAGCAGTGGATTACACTAGCTATAGAAAAATAGCCACAATTATAAACTAACCATAATTCACAACAATAGTTCCTCAATCAGAACATTGATTCATACAAGCGATTAACATCAGAGCTAATCACTTAAAATATCTCGATACTCAGAACATTAATGAAAGACAAAACAGTGCAAACTAAAAGCTTCAATTTTAAGCAATTCTCAATTTACGGCGGGAAAAGCGGTATGCCAGTCAGTACCGATGGCGTATTACTTGGCGCGTGGGTAAGCCTGCCACAAAGATCATGTGTACTCGATATTGGAACCGGAACAGGTCTGCTGGCTTTGATGGCTGCGCAGCGTTTTGAAGATGCTTCAATCTCTGCGATAGATATTGATCAACACGCTATTGATGCTGCCACTGTCAATATTGAGCAGTCGCCTTGGCAAAATCGTATCTCCCTTGATCACGGCAGCGTGTTAACAGCCGACTTTCCACAAAGGTTTGATGCGATCATCTGTAACCCGCCCTACTTCAACTCTGGAGAACAGGCGCAGCAAAGCCAAAGAGCCACCGCCAGGCACACCGACAGCTTAGATCACCTAGCGCTTGCCCAGCGTTGTTTCGAGATAACAACCGACGCCGCGACTGCCAGTTTCATCCTACCGACGCCTGAGGGGGAAGGTTTTATCAAGCTTGCCGAGCAATGTGGTTGGTATCTAGCAAAACGCATTGATGTGAAAACAACAGATAAAAAGCCGGCTAGCCGAATTCTATTTGAGTTATCTAAAGATCCTGCTTGCGAGCAAGATTTGCAGCGCGAATCGCTTACAATTCACCATCAGGGTGGTTATAGCGAAGCATTTATTGCGCTCACTAAAGATTTTTATCTCAAGATGTAGCAAATACCATGTGATCCTAATCACTAATGCTTCTATAATGTCCGACTACTCTTTTTTATCGTCTGCTTTTTGAGGCAGAAACATTTATTGCTTGTGGAGAAACAACAGTGATCAGAACCTTTGCAGAACTCGATCTAAACCAAGAGCTGCTTAAAGCAATTGACGAAATGGGCTACGAACGTCCAACACAGATACAAGCTGAAGCAATCCCACAAGCGTTAGATGGAAGAGACGTTTTGGCTTCTGCGCCAACAGGTACTGGTAAAACAGCATCATTTGTATTGCCAGCACTGCAATACCTACTGGATTTCCCACGTAAGAAATCTGGCCCTGCGCGTATGCTTATTCTGACGCCAACGCGTGAGCTAGCAATGCAGATCACCGAACAAGCACGTGAGCTTGCTAAATACACCAGCCTAAATATCTTCACGATCACGGGCGGTGTGATGTACCAAGAGCACGCAGATATCTTAAGTACAACTCAAGATATCGTAGTAGCAACACCTGGCCGTTTGATGGAATACATTGAAGGCGAGCGTTTTGACTGTCGTGCGATTGAATGGCTGGTTCTAGATGAAGCCGACCGTATGCTAGACATGGGCTTTGGCCCTGTTGTTGACCGTCTGTCTGCAGAGTGTCGCTGGCGTAAACAAACTTTACTGTTCTCAGCAACGCTAGAAGGTAAAGGTATTGAAGGTTTCACTGAAGATCTACTGAAAAACCCAGCGGAGATCGATGCGAAATCATCACTTCGTGAGCGTAAGAAGATCACTCAGTGGTACCACCGTGCAGACACAGCAGAGCACAAGCTGAACATCCTAAAGCACGTCATCACAGAGCAAGCTGAGCGCAGCATCGTGTTCTTGAAGACGCGTGATCGTCTAGGTGATCTACGAGCTCAACTTGAAAGCGCGCAAATCCCATGTGCATGGATCCAAGGTGAAATGCCTCAAGATCGTCGTAACAACGCAATTGCTCGTTTCCGTGACGGTTCTGTAAACGTACTACTAGCGACTGACGTTGCTGCTCGTGGTATCGACCTTCCAGACGTAAGCCACGTAATCAACTACGACATGCCACGTACGGCTGACGTATACCTACACCGTATTGGCCGTACTGCTCGTGCTGGTAAAAAAGGTAACGCGGTTTCTATCATTGAAGCGCACGATCAACTAATGATTGAGCGTGTGGCTCGTTACACAGACGAACCAATCAAAGAACGCTTCATCGAAGGCATGCGCCCTACGCATAAGAAAGCGGCCGTGACTAAGAAGAAGAAGCCAAAGAAAGAAGATAAGAAAGCGGTAGAGAAACAAAAAATCGCGAAGAAGAAAAAAATCGCCAAGAAAAAGAAAGCAGCAAAGAAGAAGTAATCTAACAGCTTCAACGATTCAATAAAAAAGCCCCATGCAGTTCGCTGCATGGGGCTTTTCTCTATCTGGTCTGTTATCAGGCTAAAACCGAGAGTAACTCATTAGCCAAGGACTACTAGTTTTGCTCTTCGCGCTTAAAGACAAGCTCTTTCGCGTTCGACTCTTCTTCAACGAAGTAGTAACCCGCCGTATCAAACTGGGTCAGCGCCTCAACCGAGTCGATCTTGTTCTCGATGATGTAGCGAGCCATCATGCCACGCGCTTTCTTCGCGTAGAAACTGATCACCTTGTACTGACCGTTCTTGCAGTCTTTGAATACAGGGGTAATCACTTGGCCATCCAAGTTCTTCGGCTTCACGGCTTTAAAGTATTCGTTCGATGCTAGGTTGATCAACACGTTGTCGCCTTGAGCATTTAATGCTTCATTCAGCTTGTCTGTGATGATGTTGCCCCAGAATTGGTACAAGTTAGTACCACGAGCATTCGCCAAGCGTGTCCCCATCTCTAGGCGGTACGGCTGCATCAAATCTAATGGCTTAAGCAAGCCATATAACCCAGAAAGCATACGTAGGTGGTTTTGTGCGTAGTCAAAATCTTCATCCGATAGTGTTTCAGCGTCTAGACCTGTATATACATCGCCCTTAAAAGCTAGGATTGCTTGGCGTGCGTTGTCTTGGGTAAAGGTCTCGCTCCACTGCTCAAATCGCGCTACGTTCAACCCTGCGATCTTATCGCTGACTTTCATCAGTGCAGAAATATCTACTGGCGTCAGTTTGCGGCACTCTTCAATCAGCTCAGCAGAGTGTTCAACAAACTCAGGCTGACTAAAGCGTTCCGTCGCTAATGGTGATTCGTAATCAAGTGTTTTGGCTGGAGAAACGACAACTAACATAACTTTACCCTAATCGGTTATCTAACTGGATGCTGCTAGAGTATAGAAAAAACATCAACTTGTCTTTATGACTCTTCCTATTACTTCGATAGGGAGAATGAGCTTCAATAGACAGAATGAGACAAATGACAGGCAAAGAAAAAGGCTAAGGTCGAAACCTTAGCCTTTCTAATCACTTTAGGATGAGCCGTTTATCGCTCCAACAAGATTACTTCTTGTTGTTGTCCCAAATACCGTCTTCCAGCTGAGACTTAAGCTCTGGGAAGTCATTCGAATCGAATGTTGGTACTTTACCCGCGTCTAGTTGGCGGTTGTAATCTTTCGCTAGCTTAATCACGATGCCTGATAGCAGAATAATCGCCACCAAGTTAACAATCGCCATTAGGCCCATCGATACGTCAGCCAGTGCCCATACCGTTGGTAACGTCGCTAGAGAACCGAACATAACCATACCCAGTACAACAATACGGAACAGCACTAGGCCTTTCTTGTTGTTGTGCTCTAGGAAGATAAGGTTCGTTTCAGCGTACGAGTAGTTTGCAATGATTGAAGTGAAAGCGAAGAAGAAAATCGCTACCGCTACAAAGATGCCGCCCCATTCGCCAACTTGTGCTGTTAGTGCACGTTGCGTTAGTTCGATACCCGTTACTTCACCGTGTGGTACATACTCACCAGACATCAGGATGATTGCGACTGTTGCTGAACAGATAACAATGGTATCCATGAACACGCCTAGCATTTGCACGTAACCTTGCGATGCTGGGTGCGGTGGGTAAGGCGTAGCAGAAGCTGCTGCGTTTGGCGCAGAACCCATACCCGCTTCGTTCGAGAACAAACCACGTTTGATGCCGTTAATCATCGCTTGTGCGATTGCGTAACCTAGGCCACCCGCTGCTGCTTCTTGCAGACCGAATGCACTCTTGAAGATAAGAGCCAGTACTTCAGGCACTTTCTCGATGTTCGCGAACATTACGTACATAGCAATCGCTAGGTAAGCCAATGCCATGATTGGAACGATGATTTCTGCTGTACGTGCAATCTTACGGATACCACCGAAGATAACGAATGCAGAGATGATTACGATACCAACACCAACGTAGCTACGCTCAAGGTCGAATGCTGTGTTCATTGCGCTTGCAATCGCGTTCGCTTGAACCGCGTTGAATACAAGACCAAATGCAATGATTAGGAAGATAGAGAATAGAACCCCCATCCAACGCATGCCTAGGCCTTTCTCCATGTAGTATGCAGGGCCGCCGCGGTAGTTACCGTCGTTATCACGCGTTTTGTATAGCTGTGCCAGTGTGCTTTCTGCAAACGATGTTGCCATACCTAGCATTGCGATTAGCCACATCCAGAAGATAGCACCAGGGCCACCAGCGGTTAGTGCTACTGCAACACCTGCCATGTTACCCGTACCAACACGAGCAGCGAGACTAGTACAAAGAGCTTGGAAAGAAGAGATACCAGCACTGTCTGCTTTACGGCTGTTTCTAAGAACAGAGAACATGTGGCCGAAATGGCGGAATTGAATGAAGCCTAGTCGTACAGTGAAGTAGATACCCACACCAACCAGTAAGTAAACTAAGATAGATCCCCAAAGGAGATCGTTCATCAAATTGATTAAGTCTGTCACGTGAACCTCGTAATTGAGTTTAAGCACCGATCATGCTTCCTAGCCTTCCTCTTAATCGCCTATGCCTCTGTCAATGTTGTGTCGGCACTCTTGTTATATTCTTGCGGCGATTGAGACTGTAAATGTCGCTTCATGCATCCATTTTACGTATCAGTGTATTTTTTGACGGGCGGATAATGCAGCGAGACGGCCTAAAAATCAATATGCAAATGCACTTATATTAAAGTGACATTTCACTAATAACACACCTTTTGTTAACACAACTTTCAACAATGCAGCCTAATAAAAGTCACATTATCGGGACATAATATCAACAACAGCCACGGCACTACCCCAACAAGAACATCATCCTATAAAAATGACGTCAGCCTAGGTTTTACAAGGTATAGTGAAGATCTTCGTTTTTTTCTAGGCCAATGAGATCGCTATACCGCATGGCACCATGTGCACTTCAATGCATTGTAGCCAAAACGCTATTCCATTCGCACAATGAATTAACATTCAATAACCCCCAATTTAATCGTTTACTTAAGTTGTTTGCTTGTTTTTTATACATAATAATTCTCACAATGTGTGAGCATGCATAAGAAAATAGAACAAAAGCTTCATGGATTTGAAACAAATGAGAAACAAATCAAAGTTATTGTGAACCTAAATATGATATTTATTGGTTCGTAAGAACTAGTCCCACGGAAGGAGATATGGCTTATGGATAGCTTTCAATTCGATGAAGTATCAGAACTAGAAATGCCTCGTGTAACTCAAAAATCACGCTCGAAACCACTCAAGCGTAAGTGGCGTGAAATCGAAGCCATCAACGATCGTAGGCAGCTTGAGAAAGAGCTGAGAGAGATGAATCTAGGTCTTGATTTTAGCCTTGACGATATAAAGCTTTAATCAGCACGATAAGAAATCAGATAGCAAAAGGCACCTATATAGGTGCCTTTTTATTTTTCGAGGTAGTTAATCCGCTCAAAGCGCCATTTGGAAACCAACCCTCTAATATAGAGGACACCTAAAAATAGGGGCGTTTCAACATTAAAACAGACTAAACGCACTCTTGTTCATTTTGTCGAACCCGAGCCGCGAGTTGACGATATTGATCGGCGATGGTCTCTCCAAAGACAGGGTCATCTTCCGGTTGAAGCCATTGAGACTCCACTTCTTGCCAATCTTTCACCGTGAACGCCTCAACAATCATGGGTAACACATGCTTCTCTTCATATTCCATGTGTTTTCGCTGGGCCTTAACAAACGCTTCAAGTTGCTCAATAAAAACTTGTTGAGGGACCACCGCATCTTGAAGGATCATATCGAGCAAACCTAAAAAGTCTGCCGTTTTCTCAGAAAGCAATTGATGCTCTAGTTCCAAGTCTTCAATCGCTTGCTCGCTGCCATATTGCTTAAGATAGTAGCGATAAATGACGTCTTCTTTAGGGTGATGCACTTTGTCTGAATGGTTCATCAAGTAATGAACCACCTCTGCGATCAGGCTATAGTTTATTTCTCGCTCCTGTTTCAGAAACTCTAACTTACTGTTGAGTATCGCGAGTAAACGAGCCATATAGCCATGCTCTCGTCTTATCCTTTCAATCATCATAGTATTGCACTCCATTACACCTACTATTTATAAGTGTATACGAATATGCTGATTTATGATTTGACCCTGCTCAGAAAACCACCAACCTACACTTCTGTTGGTAAACGCCAGTCAATAGGTTGTTGATCCATAGAAGAAAGCAGCTTGTTGGTTGTAGAGAAGTGCTGACAACCGAAGAAGCCACGGCGTGCCGATAATGGCGATGGGTGAGGTGCAACCAACACATGATGCTTGTCGTCATCAATCGCTTGGCCTTTCTTCTGGGCGTGTGCGCCCCACAACAAAAAGATGATCGGTTCAGAGCGCTGATTGAGCTCAGCAATAATGGCATCGGTAAAGGTTTCCCAGCCACACTTAGCATGTGAGTGTGCTTTTGCCTCTTCTACTGTAAGGACTGTGTTCAACATCAACACCCCTTGCGATGCCCAAGAATCGAGATAACCATGACTAGGAATCTCAAAGCCCTCTATATCTTGTGCAAGCTCTTTGTACATATTGCGTAGAGAAGGTGGGATTTTCACACCAGGAAGCACTGAGAATGCTAAGCCGTGAGCTTGGTTAGCACCGTGATAAGGATCTTGCCCTAAGATAACCACTCGCACGGATTCGAAAGGCGTCATATCAAAGGCACTGAACACCTGATCTTGTGGCGGGTAGACGGTTTTGCCACTATCACGTTGCTGTTCAACAAACGCGAGGACACTCTGAAAGTACTCTTTATCACGTTCATCATTAATAATGGATTCCCAAGTCTTTGGTGCGCTCATCGTTTTACTTCCCAATCATCAAGGTTTCTAGCGGCTTTCGCCAGACAAAAAAATAGCTGTATCGGCTAACTGTCCTAAATAAGGCTCTAGTTATACCTCATACAGCTATCAATAAACATGATGTGTAGGGTTCACTTGTTGATGAATCATAATAATCAGTTCAAGTTGTGTTTATCTCGATTAACCACTTTTCTGCTGTGTACGATGGTGGCCGTGGTTATGCACGTGACGGTTTGGTGTAGGTAAACGGCGTGCGGCAGCAATAGTTGAAGTTTGGGTGATTGAATACATAAAGGCACCTCCTCTAAGACATCGTGAACTACATATTCACTTTAATACTATGAAAGAAAGGTGCCAATTTTTAGAAATAGACGGAAATAAATTTTCCCCTCTATTATTACGCTTCTTCGCTGACTACCGTTGCTGAGCGATGAAATATTCTAAGTTGTTGAATTTCCTCTTTCCAGATGGTCGAATCAATGGTTTCCAAGATAAGAGGGATACCATTAAAGCGAGAATCAGAGGCAATATACTCAAAACAATCCCAGCCAATTTCGCCTTTTCCTAAAGAATGGTGTCGGTCGACTCGGCTCGCGAACTCAGCTTTTGAATCATTGATGTGCATTGCTCTTAGATAGTGCATACCCACGATGCGGTCGAACTCAGCAAAAGTATGCTCACACGCCGCTTTTGTTCGTAAGTCATAGCCAGCAGTAAACGTATGGCAGGTGTCTAAGCACACACCAACACGTGACTTATCTTCTACCTGTTCGATAATCTCTGCTAGATGTTCAAACTTCCAACCCAGATTAGTGCCCTGCCCAGACGTATTCTCGATCACTGCGATTACTTCAGGTACCGCTTGATGAGCTAGGTTGATCGATTCAGCGATCTTCGCCAAACATTCGCTTTCTGAGATTTTCTTTAAATGACTCCCAGGATGAAAATTCAAGAGCGTTAATCCAAGTTGATTACAACGCTCCATTTCATCAATAAAAGCCGCACGTGATTTCTCTAGCTTCTCTTCTTCTGGCGCTCCTAGGTTAATCAGGTAGGAGTCATGAGGAAGAATGTGCTCAGCACCGAAGCCCAACATTTTGCAATTGGCTTTAAAGGCACTAATGGTTTTCGCTTCTAGCGGTTTTGCCGCCCACTGCCTCTGGTTCTTGGTAAACAGTGCAAATGCATTAGCACCGATTTCACGTGCACGCATAGGCGCTTGATCAACACCACCAGCAGCCGACACATGAGCGCCAATAAACTTAATATTTGTTTCCGGTTTTGAGGATGAATTATTGTTTGTCATTAAATCACTTTACACTTTCAGAATGCTTAATAAATAAAGGGTCGTATCGGTTGCAGTTCAATAAAAACACAACAAATGTAGTAAACTTACAACAAATACGACTGTTAAATATTTTTTATACTTTAAAATATTTTGTAATTACTTTGTTTTCAAAGGTTTTATTGATTTACCTCAATATAATCACCTTTGTAAAAATATGGTTTTTGGTTGTTTTTTGACTTAAATCAATGTTAACCTTACTAATATTAGGTATATATTACCCAGCTCAATAAAAATCGAAAGTTAACACCATAATCAAACCACATTCAGTGGACTAGGAGATAGTTATGATCCAAGGTATTCAAATTACTAAAGCAGCAAACGATGACCTACTAAACTCAATCTGGCTACTAGATAGCGAGAAGAATGAAGCTCGTTGTGTTGTTGCTACTGCAGGTTTCGAAGCTGACCAAGTTATCTCAGCTGCAGACCTAGGCGAGTACGAAAGCCGTGAAGTTGCAATCGAAGCAGCACCACGCATCGAAGGTGGCCAACACCTAAACGTTAACGTTCTTAAGCGTGAAACGCTAGAAGACGCAGTTGCTCACCCAGAGAACTACCCACAGCTAACTATCCGTGTATCGGGTTACGCTGTACGTTTCAACTCTCTAACAACTGAACAGCAACGTGACGTTATCGCACGTACGTTCACTGAGTCTCTATAATCTCAGTAAACTAGAGTGTTAAAGATTTAAAAAGCTTGGTCAGAAATGGCCAAGCTTTTTTAGTTTTTGTCCTAGCAACTTCTTATCGTTTATTGTTCCAACTCGAACCCACTCACCTAAAATCAAACAAGCACTGTCACCGTTCAAATCTGGTTATGGCGCGTTTCGTTGAGAAGGATCTTTAGTAAAGGCTTTCGCCAGAGCCGTAGGATCAACATTGTCTCTTTGCAACGCAGCACCTTGTGCCCACCACATCAACTGATGGAATGTTCGATTCATGTATTCATCCCATTGTGCTTGCTCAGACTCTTGAACAACACCGCCCTCTTCATCAAACACTTCTTGCGCTTTCGGCAGATGAATCATCGCAGAAACAGGCAAGCAACCTAGCTCTGACAAGAAGGTTCTCATTGAAACGGATGCTCTTGCCCCGCCCCACTGACCGGCAGAATAGGTCACAATCGCACTCGGTTTATATGAAAATAGCGAGCTACCAAAGTGATTGAGAATATTAGCTAGCGCTGGGCTCATCGAATGATTGTATTCCGGGCTAACCATCACATAGCCATCAGCCTTAGCGATCTTGTCGGCTAACTCCGCTAAATGCGCGGGTACTTTTGAACGATGATACGAAAACTCAGGCTTGAACACATCGCCAAAGTCATAATTCAATGGGTCGATAATCTCAACCGTATGCTCTGAATGTTGGTTCGCAAGCAGCTTTTCACACGCCTTGCTGACTCTCATCCCTAATCGCGCAGGTCTTGGCGGTGTGCTCTCACGTACAGAGCCAAGAAAAATCAAAAAATTCATATTATCCCTTTCCGTTTTGATCGGGTTAAAGCAATACACTTACTTAAAGCCATTTAAGCGTAAGAAAACCCTTAAATAAAGCTTACTTTAAAAACACTCAGACAATAAAAAAGGTGAATGATTGCTCATTCACCTTTTCTGATCGATCTAAGTTCTACGTTTACGTTTTTGAAAAATTACGCAGGTTGAACTCGACGAAGCACTGCTTTTAGCGCTTCAAAATCGTTATCAAGATCTTCAGACAACAATTCCATCGCCGCGTGTTTTGCTAGCGGACCAGGCAGTTCGATATCAGAACCTAGGATGTCATCAACCACTTCTTTGAATTTAGCTGGGTGTGCTGTACACAGGAACAAGCCAGTTTCGTTCTCTTGCAGTTGCTCTTCCAGTAGACGGTAAGCAATCGCACCATGTGGTTCACACAGGTAACCTTGCGCTTTTAGGTCGCGAACTGACTCAGCGCTCTGCTCGTCAGATACTTTACCTTTGCCTAGTGTATCTAAGCCCCAGCCTTTCAGTTGGCAAAGCTCTTCGATACGAGGCCAGTTATTTGGTTGGCTTACATCCATCGCGTTCGATGTTGTCGCAACGGTCGGTTTTGGAGCCCACTCGCCTGTTTCTAGGTAACGAGGAACCGTGTCATTTTCGTTGGTTGCTGCGATGAAACGCTTAACAGGTAGACCTAGCGCTTTAGCTAATAGACCAGCCGTTAGGTTACCAAAGTTACCACTTGGTACGGAGATAACAAGGTTTTCACGTTGCTCTTTAGTCAGCTGAGAAGCCGCCTCAAAGTAGTAACAGATCTGAGCCATTAAACGGCTGATGTTGATAGAGTTTGCTGAGTTCAAGCCAATCTCTTTACGCAGTTCGGCGTCATCAAATGAGTCTTTAACTAGAGCTTGACACGCGTCAAAGTCGCCATCAATCGCCACAGTGTGGATGTTCTTACCAAGCGTACAGAACAGCTTCTCTTGCAGTGGGCTGATCTTGCCTTTCGGGTAAAGAATCACAACATTGATGTCTTCCATACCGTAGAAAGCATGTGCAACTGCCGCACCTGTATCACCTGATGTTGCGGTTAAGATAGTGATTTGGCCACCATCAGAAACAGCAGCTAAAGATTGAGCCATAAAGCGGCCACCGAAATCTTTAAATGCCAGTGTTGGACCGTGGAAAAGCTCAAGCGCGTAAACGCCGTCTTTTACTTGGTTGATTGGTGCAGGGAATTGGAACGCTGCATCCACCATTTGGTCGATCTGCTCTTTTGGTAGTTCATCACCA
Organism: Vibrio sp. 10N.261.46.A3; assembly: GCF_041472995.1. NCBI lineage: Bacteria > Pseudomonadati > Pseudomonadota > Gammaproteobacteria > Vibrionales > Vibrionaceae > Vibrio > Vibrio sp. 10N.261.46.A3. The sequence goes on from NZ_JBFRRH010000003.1 coordinate 35,064, forward strand.
ATCAATGCTGACAGAATCTTTGAGCTACGAGGGACAAAGTCCTCTGCTAGCAGCGCATCGATATCATCAAACTTTGGCAGTTCAGATGGGAAAAATAGACCTTGATTACGGCCTAAACCTTGACGAACGGCTTGGCCAAAAGAGACTTGTTCATCATTTTCTTTGATGTTGTACAGTTTCATAACTCACTTCCTGTAACGATCGAACCTTGCTTATCTAGGCGACAAACGTGAACGAATCCTTCTTCATTTTGTACGTAATTTTGTTCTAACCAGCGTGCAACACGCTCGGCGACATCTTGTTCTTTGCAAATGCTAAATAGAGTTGGACCACTACCAGAAATACCAGTAGCCAGTGCCCCAGCCGACAGCGCGTATTTACGAGCATCAGCAAACCCTGGAAGCAGTTTCTCACGATATGGTTCAGCGATCACGTCTTTGATCATCTTCGCAGCCAGTTCAGGTTGACCTGAATGACACGCGTGGATAAAGCCCGCTAAGTGACGACCATGAGCAATGATATCCTGACGACGATATTGAGATGGTAGGATCTCTCTCGCTTCAGCCGTTGAAACCTTAATACCCGGATAAGCCATTACCCAGTACCAGTCGTCAAAACACGGTACTTCTTGGCTGATGATGCCTAGCTCTTCAAGCATGAGCTGCACGCCACCAAGGTAACATGGCGCAACGTTATCGTAGTGGATACCGCCTGAAATCTTGCCTTCCATTTCGCCCATCAGAGCAAGCAGTTCAGTTTCATTCAGTGGCTGACCGTGAAATCGGTTTAACGCATCAAGCGCCGCGACAATTGAACATGCACTAGAGCCCAAACCTGAACCGATAGGCATGTTCTTTTCTAGCGTCATTTCCAAAGGCTTTAGCGTAACGCCTTTTTTATCAAGCTCTCTCGAGAACACCACCCAGCAGTCGTAGACGATGTTTTCTTTTGCTTCAGTTGGCAGCTTAGAAACAAAGCTGCCTGCTGTTTTAAGTGAGAATGGTTCATCACCTGCTTTAACCATAACTCGGTCACCCAGCAGTGTGCCATCCACTGGAGACACAGCGGCCCCCAGCACATCAAACCCTACACTGACATTACCGATTGATGCAGGAGCATAAACGACAACATCCATATCACTTGAACTCATTCCTAAACTCCTAATTTCCAACCAAGAGTACGCATCACATCAGAGAATACGCCAGCTGCTGTTACTTCAGTACCCGCGCCGTAGCCACGCAGTACTAGAGGGATTGGTTGGTAATAACGGCTGTAGAATGCTAATGCGTTCTCGCCATCTTTAATCTTGAACATTGGGTCGTCGCCATCAACAGCTGCGATACGAACCTTACACTTACCTTCAGCGATTTCACCCACATAACGAAGTACTTTGCCTTCTTCTGCTGCGATAGCTGACTGCTCTTTGAAGTAAGCATCCGCTTCTGGCAAGCGAGTCATGAACTCTTCAACCGTACCTGAATCATCAAAACCCGGTGGCAGAGCTTGGTCTACTTCAACATCTTCCAGCTCAAGCGCCATGCCTGCTTCACGAGCAAGAATAAGCAGCTTACGCGCCACATCCATACCAGATAGATCATCACGAGGATCCGGTTCTGTGAAACCGTTATCTTTTGCAATGTTGGTTGCTTGGCTCAGTGTCATACCTTCATCAAGCTTGCCGAAGATGTAAGACAGTGAACCTGAAAGAATACCGTTGAATTTCTCAAGTTCATCACCTGCAGAGATTAGGTTCTGAAGGTTTTCGATGACCGGTAGGCCAGCCCCTACTGTTGTTTCGTACATCAACTTACGACGTGAGTTACGTGCAACTTCACGAAGCTGATGGTAGTAAGCCATGCTTGCTGTGTTTGCTTTCTTGTTTGGTGTTACCACGTGGAAACCAGCCGCTAGGAAATCAGCGTACTGCGCCGCAATACCTTCGCTAGACGTACAGTCAACCAATACTGGGTTGATGATGTGGTTACGTTGAACCAAAGCCGCTAAACGCGCTAGGCTGAACTCTTCAGTCGCACTCGACATACGGTCACGCCACTGCTCTAGCGGTAGACCATCGCTGTCTAGCAACAAGCCTTTACTGTTTGCTAAACCACATACGCGAATCACGATGCCTTTTTCAGCCAGTTTGCCTTGCTGACGCTGGATTTGGTCAACAAGCTCACCACCAACACCGCCAACACCCACAACGAATACGTCAAGGAAGTGCTTAGAGTTAAATAGGTTCTCGTGACACGCTTTGATGGCTTCAGAGATTTTATCTTCAGGGATAACCGCTGAGATAGCGCGCTCTGAAGAACCTTGAGCAATAGCAACAATGTTGACGTTCACTTCAGCTAAAGAAGAGAAGAACTGAGAAGCCACGCCACGTGAAGTGCGCATACCGTCACCCACCAGCGTTACAATCGCAACGTCATCCATGAACTCAACCGGCTCTAACAGGCCATCTTTAAGTTCAAGTTCAAACGCGTCTGACAACACTTGTTTCGCTTTCACCTTATCAGCCGATTCAATACAGAAGCTGATGCTGTACTCAGAAGAAGATTGAGTAATAAGGACAATAGAAACGCCAGCAGAAGACATCGCGCCGAATACACGACTCGCCATGCCTACCATACCCTTCATACCAGGACCTGATACGTTAACCATTGTTAGGTCGCTTAGCGTCGTAATACCTTTGATTGCTAGGTTATCTTCGCCAGTGTCTTGGCCAATCAAAGTACCTGCACCCTGTGGGTTAAAGCTGTTTTTGATCAGACAAGGAATATGGAATTGTGCGATAGGCGCGATAGTTTTCGGGTGTAGAACCGAAGCGCCAAAGTAAGAAAGCTCCATCGCTTCTTGGTAGCTTAATGACTTAAGAAGACGAGCATCATCCACTAAACGCGGGTCACAGTTGTAAACGCCGTCTACATCTGTCCAGATCTCACAGCAATCAGCACGTAGACACGCCGCTAGCACTGCTGCTGAGTAGTCAGATCCGTTACGGCCAAGTGTGACTAGCTCACCTTTATCGTTACCAGCCGTAAAGCCCGGCATGATATTTACGTGACCTTTAGGCAGTGGCGACTGACGGAAGTTCTGAGTTGAAACGTCCACATCGACCATAGCTTCAAGGTGATCACCTTTAGCGTATAGGTATTGAACTGGGTCAATCAGGCTTGCTGGTTGGCCTTTCGCTTCAAGCACCGCTTTCATCAACTGGATTGAGATTCGCTCACCTTTACTGATGATGCGAGCATTAACATGGTTCGGGCACATGCCCAGCAGGTTAATGCCGTTTACGAACTGTTTTAGTTGAGCAAGAGAAGTATCAACCTGCTCTTGGAACGCAGAACCATCAATAGAAGGAACAACGGCTTGAATATCTGCAAACAGTGCAGCGAATGAGGATTCGATCTCTGTAATCTGTGCGTCTGCTTCACCATTTTTAAGTGCAGCTTCAATTACAGCGACCAACTTATTGGTTGTTTTTCCTGGAGCCGATAGTACAACGGCTAGCTCTTCTTGCTGGGCATTATTAGCGATGATATCTGCCGCTCGTAAAAAACGATCTGCATCAGCTAATGATGAACCTCCAAACTTTAAAACGCGCATCCCTTTCTCCATAAGTCATAAAAATGGTACAAAAAAAGGCCTGTATCTTGTTGGATACAGGCCTTTTTTTTAAAATCCGTTACTTAGCAGCCTGCCCCAACAATGTTAATGTCGGTAATAATAATGGTTGTGGTCATTACTAGGTGGCTTACGTGCTGCATATCAAATTCTCTGCTTGTGCTTTACTCTACGTGTATCAATTTTTACCACTGGACGTCAATGAAAAGTTGCGTTTTTTTTACATTCGCACCGTTTTTCAGAGCAAACCGTCATTTAAGGGATAAAACGCCCTGTATAAACCTTCACTTAAGATACTGGATTTACTCATTGAACAGGCAAGAGTAATCAATTGCATATATAGTCATAACAAAATGCTATATCGATTGTGCAGCGAACGTACAAGTTCTGTGCTTTAATTGAACGATAACGTTCGAAGAACAATAATAATGACATCAGGAGTGGGAAATGAAGAGATTACTTATTCTTTTATCTTTTGCTATGCCTGTTGTTTGTTCAGCGAATAGCTTGCCTCTGCTACCCAGCCAGATCGATCGTTCTTCTCATAAATTCTTTATCTCCACACAAAACGCGTCGAGTGAAAGCTTCGATACTTGGAAGATAGACAGTGGCTACTCTTATAGCTTGTTTTCAGATGTGGATCTTTACGTCGGTACACGTATCAATAGTGCGGCACTGAAACAGGAAAGTGGATTCTTAAGCGGTGTCAGTTATCAGTTATCAGAAAGAGTCTCTTTCAACAGTTCTCTGCACACCTATAAAGACGAAACCGAAGACAATGAGAAATCGGTAGCCGCAGAGGTTTCCAGCCGAGTGCAACTGACAGATAACCTAGATTTGCATGCCACCCTTGATTATGAAGAGTGGCAGCAAGGTGTTGAAGTGGGATTAGGGTTTCGCTTTTAGTCTCTTTAGCTTGTTCTTTATTTACTAACTCGGATTGAACTACAAGCATTCAGCACATCACAAACCATTCCCCGCTCTAATCTATTAACGGCATTAAATTTGAGTCAGTTACGATTCAATTAACAACTCAGATGAAATTAACACACCATTCCAATCGGCATAAATATAGTCACCAGGCTGAATCAGTTGATTATGTATAGAGAGCGTCACATTCACTTGGCCGACACCGCGTTTCTCTGTTTTGAATGGCGATGCACCTAACGCCTGAACGCCAAGGTCCATTTGCGACATCATGCCTACATCACGCACCGCACCGTTTACAATCACGCCTTCCCAACCGTTTTCTATCGCGAGAATAGCGAGTTGATCGCCAAGCAGCGCCTTCTGGCATGAGCCATTTCCGTCAACGACAAGCACTTTGCCGCAGCCGTCGGTCTCTAAAACCTCGCGAACCTTGGAATTATCGTGATAACAACGAACTGTTACAATTTTTCCAAAGAACGCACCACGTTGACCGAAGTTCTGCAATGGCATGTTCAGTAGGGTGACTTCGCTTTCAAACTCATCACACAAGTCGGGTGTTATATCGTGCATATATCCTCCGTGAGTAAGGCGTTACCGGTTATGTCAGGCTAGCCTCTATGCTTTTATATGTTATTAAAATTAATCCTTTGTTTTCATTGTTCTATGCTCAATTTATTACTCAATAAAAGTTGATTGAGCATATTTATCTACTAGACTCTTAAGACAGCTTTCAGCTTCCTTGGTTCATAATCTGGTCTTTAGCAGGCAAGATGTGCGAAGCATCTCGAATAATCATTCTTGTTTTGGTGCTAAATAGTCACCATAACATTGGTTAAGTTGTAGCCATACTATTAAAGTTTGTTGCGATACGGCAATTGATGTAAATCAACAAAGTGAATGGAATTAACATTCTCGCGTTGTTAGCATGCTGTTAACATTATAGAATCCACTCCAATCACTAAAAGAATGATTGAAAGGCGTACTGGATCTACGTTATTGGGCAATACTTCAAGGAAGGCAGATAGCTGGAAGTAAGTGTTTTTTTGAAAACTTTAAGTTATCATCAAAAATACATTACCTGTATGTTATGTTTTTGCCTAGAATTTATTCTATTAGCACAGTTTCGTCACAAATTTAGGTACCGCCAAATGCAAACCCCGCAGATTCTTATCGTTGAAGATGAGCAAGTAACTCGTAACACTCTAAAGAGTATTTTTGAAGCAGAGGGATATGCTGTTTTTGAGGCTAGCGACGGTGAAGAGATGCACCAAGTGCTATCTGACAACCAAGTTAACCTTGTAATTATGGACATCAACCTTCCAGGTAAGAATGGCCTACTACTTGCGCGTGAACTACGTGAACAAGCAAACGTAGCGCTTATGTTCTTAACTGGTCGTGATAATGAAGTTGATAAGATCCTTGGCCTAGAGATCGGCGCTGATGACTACATCACTAAGCCTTTCAACCCTCGTGAATTGACTATCCGTGCACGCAACCTTCTGAACCGTTCAATGAGCACAAGCTCTGTTCAAGAAGAGAAGCGTAGCGTTGAGAAGTACGAGTTCAACGGTTGGGTACTAGATATCAACAGTCGTTCTCTGGTTAGCCCAGATGGCGAAGGCTACAAGCTACCTCGTTCAGAGTTCCGTGCTCTACTTCACTTCTGTGAGAACCCAGGTAAGATCCAAACACGTGCTGACCTTCTTAAGAAGATGACTGGCCGTGAGCTTAAGCCACACGATCGTACTGTAGACGTAACAATCCGTCGTATTCGTAAGCACTTTGAATCTGTTTCTGGTACGCCAGAAATCATTGCAACGATTCACGGTGAAGGCTACCGCTTTTGTGGTGACCTAGAAGACTAATTCGATTCGCGCTTCTTACCGTTAAGCACTGCTCACCAGTAAGTGTTATTAACAATAGAAGCGTCATCAATAGTTATTAAAAAGGGAGAATGCCAACGCATTCTCCCTTTTTTATTGTTCTTAATTGGATAAGGTTTTAGTAAACCGTATCTACCTTAACGTCTTTCTCTACTAGCCACTTCACGGTTTCGCCATCTTTAAGTTCCACCGCCACATCAACAGGCTTGTCACTGTCGATCTCTAGCTGCCATACAAACGCGACTTCCCATTGAGTTTCACTGTGTGTTCTTAAATCAAGATCGTCAGCCGTTACCAACAAGGTGTCTGCACCCTGTTTAACCGTAACACTCTCAACCGCAAGCGTTGCTGGCAGTTGTGAGTCTGACTCTAGGTAGATAGCACCATGTAGGGTCTTATCTTGAGTCTCGCCAATCGTTGGCATCTTGTTGTGCCAAAGGTTGCTTTTCATGGTAACTGTTGCTGCAGATACTTCGACTTGATTATCTTGTTGCCATTCTACTTGTGGCGCAGAACAACCCGCTAATGCCACTACACATGCGGCGAATGCTAATTTTTTCATTATTCTTCTACCTTTGATTTAACCAACTCTTTAAGACTTCAATGTCATTCTGGTATTCGTTATTTATCTCATCAACCCAATCTGAAATGTTCTCCCACCACGCAGGCAAATCTGGAGATTGGGCTTTCTGAGCAACTTGTTGGATGCGTTTCAGGCCAATAGAACCTGCAGCACCTTTAATCTTATGTGCTTCAGAAACGATACTGGCTTTATCTTTCGCGACCATGTTGGAGTTCAATATTTCCATATACTCCGGCATCATATCTTCGAACATCGCGATGCTATCCAAAACCGGTTTCGATCCAACAATATCAACATAAGACTCTAGCATATCAATATCAAGCAAAGTGGTATCAATTGCTGAAAGAACAGGCTTACTCGCGTCGACTTTATCAATGCTCTCAATCTTATCCGTGCCCGCTACCTTCTCAATTACCTCTGGTGCATCTTCGATAAGTTCACTGATGACATCTTGGATAGCTCGAACCGACAAAGGTTTACTGATCGCTTCGTCCATGCCTTTCTGGAAGTACTCTTGCTTGTTGTTTAGCACGTTCGCAGTTAATGCCACCAAAGGCGGTAGCTGGCTGTATTTCTCGCGGTAGTATTGCGCAATATCGAAACCCGTCATGTCTGGCAGTTGGATATCCAATAACACCAAATCATAGTCTTCAGGGTTGAAAGCAATTTGCGCCTCTTTACCCGTCATCACGACTGTCACTTCATGGCCAAGGCTTTCAAGTAGAGAGCGAGCCACTGTGATATTGAGTTCAATATCTTCGACCATAAAGATCTTAAGATTCGACTGCTTTCTTGGTGTTTTGATTAGTGCCTGAGTATCGTGATTCACTGGAACTCGAATCGAAACTGTAAAGGTACTACCAAAACCCTCTTCACTGGTGACTTCAATGTGGCCATCCATCATATTGATCAGCTGTTGAGAGACCGCAAGACCAATACCTGTGCCGACAGCGTGCAAGTTGTCCGTGCCCGATTTCACCTGATAGTACATCGCGAAGATCTTCTCGATTTCACTTTCAGGGATACCAATGCCAGTATCTTCCACTTCCATCGTAATGTTGGCAAAATCACCATCAATGTCGGCGCTGACAGTCATCACCACACCACCATCTTTGGTGAACTTCATCGCGTTACTAACAAGGTTCCACAGTACCTGTCTAAGACGAGTACCATCCACCTCAACAGCAGCAGGAAGATCAGACAACCTTTCTAGATCGAATCTCAATCCTTTCTGCTCGGCCATCAATGCCGAGATACTTTCGATCTCGACAACGAAATCTTCAAAGTTGATAGGCGTTGGGAAGAGCTCAAGCTTACGGCGGTCGAACTTATCCATGTCGATAATATCGTTAAAGATATTACCCAGTGTCACCGCGCTCACCTTGATGGTTTGCATCTGCTTGCGCTGTTCGGTGGTCAGTTGGCTATCGAGCAACATGCGACTCAAACCAATGATGCCGTTGAGCGGCGTTCTTAACTCGTGGCTAATGGTAGAGATAAAGGTGGTCTTATCACGGCTGGCTTTTTCTAGTGACTCTTGATGCTCTTTGCGCTCAGTGATATCGCGGCCAAAACCAACCAAGCCCAAGTGACGGCCATCTTTGCTGTAGAAAGGGACTTTACGCAGTTCGAAGTAACTCTTACGTCCGTCAGGGTATTCAAGCCATTGGTCATAAGTCAGTGCTTGGTTGTCAGCAAATACTTTCTTATCGGTTTCAACAACTTGCTGAGCGACCTCTTTACTGTAAACATCCCAAGGCGTTAAACCAACTAGCTCTTTTTCTGTTTTACCAGTGAGCTCTTCAACCGCACGGTTACAACCAGAGAACACACCATCTTCATTACGGTAGTAAATAAGGTCAGGCGAGGCATCGATAAACGAGCGTAACAGTGCAGTTCGTTCTGCGAGTTCAAGCTGAGTACGCTCGCGCTGGAACACCTCGTTTTCGAGATCTTGCATTGCTTCTGCGCGCGCTTCTTCCGCTTTTTCACGCTCTTCAATTTCTTGATTAAGCTTCTCGATATTGAGCTGCATTTTATTGTTGAGTTCTTGGTCTCGCTCACGCATGTCGCCAAGCTTAGAGACCAATTTCGCTAACCTTTGACGTGATTCTTCCAACTGGTCCACGACCACTGACAGAAAATAAACCGCCCAAGGCGTGATCACTAAACCGAAGAAAACTGAACGGACAATGTCGATGTCATCAACATTGCCTTTGAGTGCGAGGGTGATACCGACTTGCACAACAACAGCGAGGGCAACAAGCGCTAGGGCGAGTAAGATAGAAAAGCGGACAATCCCCAGTTTTACGAGTAGATCCACGTAATACTGGGCAAGATTTTTCATGGGTTTCATTTAGCGCTCCATGCGATAAGACTAGCAACATTCTACCCTGTTTGAAGATAGGAGGTAAGCTAGCTACATCACACACAGCAAGTGTTCAGCGGTAATTTCGAAGGTTAATTAACCAATACAAATACTAACTAAGCAAAAATAGCCGGGGATAATCAAATTGCCAATTTTATAGAGTTAGCGAATTGAGTATGGATGCACCATTGAACGGTTGCGACCGTCTGATTTCGCTTGATACAGCGCACTATCAGCCAAGGCAACAGCCGATTCCATTTCATCATCAGGTGTAGGAATGTAAGAGATAATACCAATACTCACCGTGATGAATTCAGAGACTGTCGACTTCTCATGCGCAAGTTCCAATTTTAGGACTTCGTCATGAATACGCTGCGCCACCAGCTGAGCACCTTCGGTTGTCGTGTTTGGCAGAATAAAGCCGAACTCTTCACCACCATAACGAGCCACACAATCAGATGAACGATTCAACACCAGCTTAAATGCTTGAGAAACCTGAATCAAAGCATCATCGCCTTGTTGGTGTCCGTAAAAATCGTTGTAGCCTTTAAAGAAGTCGATATCACACAACATGATCGTCAGTGGCAACTTCTCACGCACATGATAATGCCACAGTGTCGAGAGCTGTTCGTCGAAACGACGTCGGTTAGAAACCTGGGTCAGGCTGTCCATAAAGCTGAGACGTTCAAGCTCAAGGTTGGCTTCTTCAAGCTTCTGCTCTGCAAGGTAACGCTCGGTGATATCACGCGCCATGATCAACACACCATTAGTACTGGATGCTGGATCTCTAAACGGTGATTTCACGACATCGTACCAAGTGTATTCGCCATCACTGGAAACGACCTTATCGATATAGCGTAACGATTTACCATGATGAAGCACTTGATGATCAGTGTCTGAGATACGCATATACATACTATTAGGCACGACATCTTGCAGGCGCTTACCTACTAGGTCACTGACCTCAGAGATACCAAGCGCTGCTACAAATGGCTTATTACACGCTTGATAAACCATGTTTTCGTTGAAGATACCAATCGAGTCTGGGCTCGCTTCCAAGATGTTTTGCAAGATGGTGTCACGCTGCGCAAGTGCCACTTCGGTATCTTTACGCTTCTCCATTTCGCCACGCAGTTTCTGCTGCATGTCATGCCAATCAGTCACATCATGACTAATAGAGAGCGTGCCGATGGTTTCTCCATCTTGCGAGAGTAATACACTTTGATAGGTTTCGAGCAAACACCCTTTGCCGTCCTGATCGGTTGTCCACGAACGCTCACTAACACGGCCTTTCAATGCGCCACCAGAAACACTCAAGGTGCCCTCTTCCGGGCGACCGTGCCAAAATTTTTTAAACGAGCGATTACTCGCGACCAACTCACCCTTTTGATCTTTCACGTAGATCAGCTCAGACAAAGAATCCAACGCGGTACGAGCAACATTCAGTTCTCGAACTTCTTGGGACAGTTCTTCGTTAGTGTTTTTATAAGGTGAAGCGTGAATCATCCAAGCCTGCTTATTTCTAAAATGGGTCTTACGACCGACCAAGTTGATCTTGAACGACTCAAATTCAGAAAGCGCCCACAGGGAGACCTGCTCGAAGGCTCGAGAGTTAATGTGATTGGTTAAGTAGTGACGAAAGCTGTTCTCACTTTCCACAGTAGGAAAGCGAAAATTAACACCGATTTGGCGGATACCAAGCAACTGCATGGCTTGGCGATTGGCATAGAGTATTTCGCCACTTCGAACATCAACAAAGTAGAGTGGCGACGGGGTAGCAAGTAGAAGCGTTTCGATATGCGACTGATAACGAGAATAGAGATGCCAGCAGATGAGAGCAATCAGCAATACAACAACGATATAAATACCGTAGCCATACGCCCTGTCCCACAACCAAGTCATTACCAGTTCCATTTACTCTCAATCTATACCATAAAATCTGTGAGGGAAATGTTACCACTATTTATTGGTTTTATCTGCTGTTACCTACAGTCACCCATTTCTATTAATTGGCTGCGTTTAAAACAGGCAATGTGTACTCGAATGCAGAGCCCGTTTTGATGCCTTGAGCACCGGTTTTATCGAGCGAACGGCCTATTTCAGTCATCGCTAACCAGCGGTTCTCACACCATAAAGGAGAGAGTAACGTTGGGCGTCTCGCCGCTGAAGAAACACGGTGATAAACCACGTCCGCAGGCGTGCGTTGAATGATCTCACTCGCGATATCAATGTACTCTTCAAGGCTTGGTGCTTCTAGCTTTCCTGCCTTCCACGCCTTAGCCATGGTACTGCCCTCTACTATATGAAGGCCGTGCAGCTTAATACCATCGGTGCCAACGGCTAATACCTTGTCTAAGGTTTCAAGGGTATCCGCTTTAGTTTCTTTTGGTAGGCCAACAATCAGGTGAGTACACACCTTGATACCTAAAGCGCGTGCGCGTTGGGTGATCGTTTCATACACTGCAAAATCGTGGCCGCGGTTAATTCGCTTGAGGGTTTTATCATTGGCGGTTTGCAGGCCGAGCTCGAGCCAAATCTCATAGCCTTGTTTAACGTAGCCCGCTAACAGATCCAACACCGCTTCAGGCACGCAGTCTGGTCGCGTACCAACACAAAGACCAACGATCTCTGCACCGGGTGCTTTTAGCGCCTCTTCATACATATTCTTGAGCACTTGCACCTCAGCATAAGTGCTGGTGTACGCCTGAAAGTAAGCCAGATACTTCTTGGCACGAGCAATCTCACCCGCACGATCTTTTAGCTGGTCAGCAATACTTTGAATTTGAGTTTGTTCATCGGCAAAGGAAGCCACGTTACAAAACGTGCAACCTCCACGGCCAATTGTCCCGTCTCGGTTTGGGCAGCTGAAACCACCATGAAGCGTCAGCTTGTGAACCTTCTCGCCATAACGGCGTTGAAGGTCTTGGCCGATAGTATTGACCAACTCGTGTAATTGCATATTTTCAAAGCACTCAAGTAAATAAGAATGAATATCAGTCTTTTTTTGAAAAAAAATTACATCCCTGCAAAATTCGACCAATTAGTTTACTCAAGGCTTTTTGCGATCAACCTAACAAATATCAATAAACATGCAAAAAATCGGCTCTATTTGCCTAATGTTGCACATTTGTTAGGCATTAAATTCAAAATAAAACGAAAAAAATGGTCTACATGGGTCAACTTTCATTGCAATTCGCCTAGACAAAATTGTAGGATACTTACACATATTGGCTATTTTTGAGTATTTACTTACAACGAAAACTTGCTAATAAGTCGGTGATATCTAACTCCCACCTATATAAACCACTAGTTTGTGGTTAAAAATAAACAGGTATCACTAAGGATTGTTTTTCTCGCAATACTTTTCCTGCGAGATACGGAAAGGATTCAAACCGCCAGCATAGGCAGGTTTAGACCCATAAATATAAAAGGACAAGGCTGACTTTATACAAATAAGTTGCGCCTAGATTTAACTGGAAGGATGTATCTATGGTAGATCAAGAGCAGAACTCACAGGGTCTGTATACTCCTGAATTGGAGCATGACGCTTGTGGTATCGGTTTTGTTGCGCATCTAAAGAATCGCAAATCTCATGATGTAGTAACTCAAGCACTCGATATGCTTGCACGTATGGAACACCGTGGCGGCCAAGGCTGCGATCCGTGTTCTGGTGATGGTGCAGGTATCCTGCTACAGAAGCCGCACGAATTCTTATTAGAAGAAGCCGTAAAGCTTGGAATTAAGCTGCCATCTTTTGAAAAATATGGTGTTGGTGTTGTACTTTTCCCTAAAGATGAACACAAACGTGCACAGTGTCGCGACATTCTAGAACGCAATGCACAACGCCTTGAGTTAGAAGTTATCGGTTACCGTGAACTTCCAACTGACAATTCAATGATTGGTGCTGACCCACTAAGCACTGAACCTCAATTTGAACACGTATTTATTTCTGGCGGCCCTGGTATCACACCAGAAGAGCTTGAGCGTAAACTGTATGTTCTTCGTAACTACACGGTTCGTGTATGCCTAGAAAGCGTTTCAAATATCGGTGATGACTTCTACATCAACTCTATGTCTTACAAGACATTGGTGTACAAAGGTCAGCTAACAACTGAACAAGTTCCTCAGTACTTCCTAGACCTACAAAACCCAACCATGGTGACAGCTCTAGCACTGGTACACTCTCGCTTCTCTACCAATACATTCCCACGTTGGCGTCTAGCTCAGCCTTTCCGTTACATCGCGCATAATGGCGAAATCAATACGGTTCGCGGCAACCTGAACTGGATGAAAGCACGTGAAGCAATCCTAGAATCGGATCTGTTTACACAAGCTGAAATCGACATGCTACTGCCTATCTGTCAGGAAGGTAGTTCGGATTCATCAAACTTCGATATGGCACTTGAGCTACTTGTTCTTTCAGGTCGTACTCTGCCACACGCGTTGATGATGATGATCCCAGAAGCATGGCAAGAAAACAAAAACATGGATCCAACTCGTCGTGCGTTCTACCAGTACCACGCGAACGTAATGGAACCATGGGATGGTCCAGCATCAGTATGTTTCACCGATGGTGTTCAAGTAGGTGCAACACTTGACCGTAACGGTCTGCGTCCTTCTCGCTACACAGTAACTAAAGACGACTTCCTAGTAATGGCGTCTGAATCTGGTGTGGTTGAGATTGCACCTGAAAACGTTGAGTACCGTGGTCGTCTACAACCAGGTCGTATCTTTGTTGCTGACCTTGAGCAAGGCCGCATCATTTCTGATGAAGAAGTGAAAGACAGCATTGCTAAAGCACAACCTTACGAAAAGTGGGTTGAAGAGAACCTTCTGAGCTTGAAAAAGCTACCAGATGCGAGCAACGAATTTAGCCAACCTTCTCCAGAGAAACTACTACACAAACAACAATCGTTTGGCGTGAGCTCTGAAGAAGTAAACGAAATCATTCTACCTCTTGCGAAAACAGGCTACGAGCCACTTTCTGCAATGGGTGCTGACTGGCCGCTAGCGATTCTTTCTCACCAATCGCAGCACCTTTCAAACTACTTCAAACAGTTGTTTGCACAAGTAACCAACCCGCCGATCGACCCAATTCGTGAGCGTATGGTTATGTCTCTGAACACTTATCTAGGTAAAGATCAGAACCTACTTGCTGAAACACCTGAGCACTGTCAAAAAGTAGAACTTGAGTCACCAGTACTGTCTAACTCAGAGTTAGAAAAACTGCGTGCAATCGATAACGAGCACCTTCAAGCGAAGACGCTGGATATCGTATTCCAAGCAAATGGCGACCAAGGTAAGTTAGAGCGCGCACTTAAGCGTATCTGCCAATACGCAGAAGACGCAGTGATTGATGGCTACTCTATCATCCTACTGACAGACCGTGCGGTTAACTCTAACCATGCTGCTATTCCAGCAATGCTGGCGGTTGGCGCGGTTCACCACCACCTAATCCGTAAAGGTCTACGTGCTAAGTGTGACATCGTGGTTGAAACGGGCGACGCTCGTGAGACACACCACTTTGCAACGCTTATCGGTTACGGTGCGAACGCAGTTAACCCATACCTAGTTATTGAAACGATTGTTGAACTGCAACGTACGAAGAAGCTAGATTCAAACGTACACCCACGTGAGTTATTCGATAACTACCGTAAAGGTGTTAACGGCGGTCTACTTAAGATCTTCTCTAAGATGGGTATCTCTACGCTGCAGTCTTACCACGGTGCACAAATCTTTGAAGCACTTGGTGTTAGCAAATCAGTGGTTGAAAAATACTTCACAGGTACTGTTTCTCGTATTCAAGGTCTAACGATCGACGATATCGCGCGAGAAGTACTGGTTCGTCACCGTGTTGGCTACCCAGCTCGTGAAATCCCAGCTCAGATCCTTGATGTTGGTGGTGTTTACCAGTGGAAACAACGTGGCGAGAAGCACCTATTCAACCCTGAAACGATTTCTCTACTTCAAGAATCGACGCGTAACAAAGATTACGGTCAGTTCAAGAAGTACGCAAAAGCAGTTGATGACCAAGGCGACAACGCAGCAACGCTACGTAGCCAACTGGACTTAATCAAGAACCCTGCAGGCTCTATTCCTCTAGCAGAAGTAGAACCAATCGAGAACATCCTTAAGCGTTTCGCAACCGGCGCAATGAGCTTTGGTTCAATCTCGCATGAGGCTCACTCAACACTGGCTGTTGCGATGAACCGCATTGGCGCGAAATCAAACTCAGGTGAAGGTGGTGAAGATCCAGCACGTTTCGAACGTAAAGAAAACGGCGACTGGGAACGTTCAGCAATCAAACAGGTGGCTTCTGGTCGCTTTGGTGTAACGTCTTACTACCTATCTAACGCTGATGAGCTACAAATCAAGATGGCTCAAGGTGCGAAACCGGGCGAAGGTGGTCAACTACCTGGTGATAAGGTTGATGATTGGATCGGCGCAACGCGTCACTCGACTCCGGGCGTAGGTCTTATCTCTCCACCGCCACACCACGATATCTACTCAATCGAAGATTTGGCTCAGCTAATCTACGATCTGAAAAACGCGAACCGTAACGGCCGTGTCAACGTGAAGCTAGTATCAGAAGCTGGCGTAGGTACGATTGCATCGGGTGTAGCGAAAGCAAAAGCTGACGTAGTACTTATCGCAGGTTTTGATGGTGGTACGGGTGCATCTCCGATGTCTTCTATCCGTCACACAGGTCTGCCTTGGGAGCTGGGTCTAGCGGAAACGCACCAGACACTGCTGAAAAACGGCCTACGTAACCGTATCGTTGTTCAGTCTGATGGTCAGATGAAAACACCACGTGACCTTGCAGTCGCAACGTTACTTGGTGCTGAAGAATGGGGCGTAGCAACAGCAGCTCTAGTGGTTGAAGGCTGTATCATGATGCGTAAGTGTCACAAGAATACATGTCCTGTTGGTATCGCAACACAGAACAAGACTCTGCGTGAGCGTTTCGACGGCCGCGTAGAAGACGTAGTCACTTTCTTCCAATACATGGCTGAAGGTCTGCGTGAAGTAATGGCTGAACTTGGCTTCCGCTCTATCGATGAGATGGTGGGTCAATCGCACAAACTTAAAGTTCGTGATGACATCGGTCACTGGAAGTACAAGAACCTAGATCTAACACCTGTACTGCACATCGAGCAGGCGCGTGAAGAAGATGGTATCTACAACCAGACACAACAAAACCACAATCTAGAAGACGTTCTAGACCGCAAGTTGATTCAAGCTGCGATTCCAGCGCTTGAGAAAGGCGAAGCCGTGAATGCGAGCTTCCCTATCATCAACACGGACCGCTCTGCTGGTACCATGCTGTCGAACGAAATCTCGAAGGTTTACAAAGACCAAGGTTTACCACAACCAATGAACGTTAAGTTCCACGGTAGTGCTGGCCAATCTTTCGGTGCGTTCCTAGCGAAAGGCGTTAAGTTCGAAGTAGAAGGCGACGCGAACGATTACTGGGGTAAAGGTCTGTCTGGCGGTACTTTGGTACTGTACCCAGATGCGAAATCGACTATCGTTGCTGAAGACAACATCGTGGTAGGTAACGTATGTTTCTACGGCGCGACTTCAGGTGAATCTTTCATTCGCGGTATGGCTGGCGAACGTTTCTGTGTTCGTAACTCTGGTGCGAAGGTTGTTGTTGAAGGCGTTGGCGACCACGGTTGTGAATACATGACTGGCGGTGTCGCAATTATCCTTGGCTCAACAGGTCGTAACTTTGCTGCTGGTATGAGTGGCGGTGTGGCTTATGTTTGGGATAAAGCGGGTGATTTCGAAACCAGACTTAACTCTGAACTTGTAGACCTAGATCCAATTGAACAAGAAGATAAAGATCTTCTACTAGATATGCTAACGAAGCATGTTGAATTCACAGGAAGTGAAGTTGCTCAGTCTTTCCTAGACAACTTTGAAGCAAGTGTTGCATCGCTAGTTAAAGTAATGCCACGCGACTACAAAGCAGTTCTTGAAAAGCGTAAAGCTGAAGCACAACAGGCACAAACGGAAGAAGTGGAGGCAGTATAATGGGTAAGCCTACTGGATTTTTAGAACACGGTCGTGAGCTTCCAAAGAAGCTCGACCCGTCAGTTCGAATTGAAGACAACAAAGAGTTCGTACTTAACGAAGAGTTTGGTAAAAAGATCAATACTCAAGCCTCTCGTTGTATGGACTGTGGCGTACCTTTCTGTCACAACGGCTGTCCGATTGGTAACATCATCCCAGAATTCAATGATGCGGTTTACCGCGACAGCTGGGAAGAGGCTTGGAACATTCTTAGCTCTACCAATAACTTTCCTGAGTTTACAGGTCGTGTTTGTCCTGCTCCTTGTGAAAGTGCCTGTGTTCTTGGTATCAACCAAGACCCAATCACTATCTGTAATATCGAGAAAACGATTGTAGAAACTGCGTACCGTGAAGGGTACGCAAAGCCTAAAACACCACGCTCTCGCACAGGTAAAACTGTCGCAGTTATCGGTTCAGGCCCTGCTGGCCTAGCCGCAGCTGAGCAGCTAAACAGCGCTGGTCACTCGGTAACGGTATTTGAACGTGACGAGAAAGTCGGTGGTCTACTTCGCTTCGGTATCCCAGATTTCAAACTGGGTATGGACGTGATTGATCGTAAGATCAACCTAATGGCTGAAGCTGGCGTTGAGTTTAAAGTTAACCAGCACATCGGTGTTGATGTTAATGCTCAACAGCTACGCCAAGAGTTTGATGTAGTATTGCTAACGGGTGGTTCTACGGTTCCACGTGATTTACCAATCCCAGGTCGTGAGCTGGAAGGCGTTCACTTTGCCATGGAATTCCTAGGTCAAAACAACCGCCGTGCTAACGACTTAGACCTTAAGACAGAAGAGATTCACGCTAAAGATAAGCACATTGTGGTTATCGGTGGTGGTGATACTGGTTCTGACTGTGTGGGCACATCAAACCGTCATAAAGCAGCGAGCATTACTCAGGTTGAGATCATGCCAATCCCACCAGAGAAGCGCCCTGCAAATATGCCTTGGCCTCAATACCCAATGATCATGAAAACCACCACTTCTCACGAAGAAGGTTGTGAACGTCACTGGAACATCTTAACCAAAGAGTTCATCGGCAACGAGCAAGGTCAAGTGACGGGTCTACGTATTGCTGACATCGTTTGGCAAGATGCGAAACCAGGTGAGCGTCCAGGTTTTGATGAAGTCGCGAACTCTGAACGTGTTATTCCTTGTGACATGGCATTCCTAGCAATGGGCTTCTTACACCCAGAGCCAACCGGTGTGCTTGCTCAACTAGACATTAAACTGGACGAGCGCGGTAATGTTGCTTCTGAAGGTTTTGCAACGAACCAGAAAGGTGTTTTCGCTGCTGGCGATATGCGTACTGGTCAATCTCTAGTTGTACGTTGTATTAATGAAGGTCGTGAATGTGCAATTGCCATTGATGACTTCTTAATGGGTAACTCAAACTTAGAAGCGAAAGCTGATTCACTCATGCTTTCCGCATAATATTTCTCAGGCTAGCGTCGATGACGTTAGCCTAGAGGAAAAGCAACACCCTTCCTAACTTTTATATTTGGCTAGCACTCGATGCTAGCCTTTTTTCTATCTGGCATTTGTCGTTTTCAAAATCACCCTGTTGTATATGTTAAATCTCATTAACATCCACCTTGTATATCTCATTGATATCCATCGACTATTTTAGATTATTAAGTGGCTAATCGCGTTTATGCATGATAATTAACCATGAACTTGACCTTAAACACAATTAGCTATACGTTGTAAAGCTGATGAAAATAAAATCAATCGGTTTTGTTAACACAACCAATAACGTTTTAACTGGCTAAAGCGAACTATCAGTTTATAAAAAACAACAAGTATATGAATAGTTAGTCATTTACTGTCTGGATGACAGAGAAGCAAAAGGGAGAATTGCAATGGCTCTATATGATCCTAGTCTTGAAAAAGACAACTGTGGATTTGGTTTAATAGCGCAAATGGAAGGCCAACCGAGTCATAAGTTGGTACGAACTGCTATTTCAGCCCTCGATCGCATGACACACCGTGGCGGTATTGCTGCGGATGGTAAAACAGGAGATGGCTGTGGCTTATTGCTACAGAAGCCAGACTCTTATCTCAGAATTATTGCAGAAGAGAATAACTTCAAGCTCGGCAAGCAATACGCTGTTGGCATGATTTTCTTCAGCCAAGATCCAATCAAAGCGCAAACCGCGCAAGACATCGTCAATAAAGAGCTCGCTCAAGAGACCTTAACGGTTGCAGGTTGGCGTGTCGTGCCGACCAACACCGACGTATTAGGTCCGATTGCCAAAGATTCCGTTCCCAATATTCAGCAAGTCTTTATCTCAGCCCCTGCTGGTTGGCGTGAACGCGATATTGAACGACGCCTTTATATCGCTCGTCGTAGAATTGAAAAGCAGATCAGCGAAGACAAAGATTTCTATATTTGTAGCCTTTCGACACAAGTCATGGTTTACAAAGGTCTGTGTATGCCGGCCGATCTTCCGCGATTTTACCTCGATCTTGCTGACTTACGTATGGAATCGGCGATATGTCTGTTCCACCAGCGCTTTTCAACCAATACTCAGCCGCGTTGGCCACTGGCTCAACCATTCCGCTATTTAGCGCACAATGGTGAGATCAATACCATTGAAGGCAACCGTCAGTGGGCTAAGGCTCGTGCCTATAAATTCTCTTCGCCGTTGCTGCCAGACTTACAAACCGCAGCCCCCTTTGTGAATGAGACAGGCTCAGACTCTTCAAGCCTAGATAACATGCTTGACCTGTTCCTTGCTGGTGGTATGGATGTGTTCCGAGCGATGCGCATGCTTGTGCCGCCCGCTTGGCAAAATCACCCAGATATGGATCCCGATCTGCGTGCATTCTACGACTTCAACTCTAAGCACATGGAACCGTGGGATGGCCCTGCAGGTATCGTTCTTTCTGATGGTCGTTACGCTGCGTGTAACCTAGATAGAAATGGCCTGCGTCCTGCGCGTTATGTGATTACCAAAGACAACCTAATCACGCTAGCATCTGAGGTCGGTATCTGGAATTACGCGCCAGATGAAGTGGCAGAAAAAGGGCGTGTCGGCCCAGGTGAATTGCTCGTCATAGATACGCGCCGCGGTAAATTGTGGCAATCTAACGAGATCGACAATGACCTTAAAGGTCGCCACCCTTATAAAGAGTGGATGGAAAAGAACGTTCACAAACTCACACCGTTTTCCGATCTGCCCGATGAGCAAGTCGGTAAGCGCAGCTTTGATGATGACACGCTCAAGACCTACCAAAAACAGTTTGCGATGAGCAACGAAGAATCAGACCAAGTACTGCGTGTGCTTGGTGATATGGGACAAGAAGCGGTAGGCTCGATGGGCGATGATACGCCAATGGCCGTGCTCTCTTCTAAAGAGCGTCTCATCACTGATTATTTCCGTCAAAAATTTGCACAGGTCACCAACCCGCCGATCGATCCATTGCGTGAAAAACACGTGATGTCTTTAGCGACCAGTATCGGTAAAGAGATGAATGTGTTCTGCGAAACAGATGGTCACGCCTACCGTGTGACATTTAGCTCGCCCGTTCTTCTCTACTCTGACATGCAGCAACTTCTGCAGTTAAATCAAAAACACTATGGTCACGCAATTCTAAGCCTACACTACGATCCGACTCAGCAAGATCTCGAACAAGCCATCAATGACTTGTGTGATCGTGCGGTTCAACAAGTGCGTGATGGTGCTGTGCTGATTGTGCTTTCAGACAAAGGTTTAGAAAAAGGTAAACTGCCAGTACCAGCAGCGATGGCTGTCGGTGCGGTGCAAACCAGACTTGCTGACAACAACCTAAGATGTGATGCCAACATAGTGGTTGAAACCGCAACTGCGCGCGACCCACACCAATTTGCCGTGCTGCTTGGCTTCGGTGCTACCGCAGTTTACCCATACCTCGCTTATGAAGCGTTAGGTAAAATGCTGGATGATGGCTCTTTAGACAAAGACTATCGTACCGCAATGCAAAATTACCAAAACGGCATCAACAAAGGTCTGTACAAGATCATGTCGAAGATGGGCATTTCAACTATTGCCTCTTACCGCTGTTCACAGCTGTTCGAAGCTGTTGGCCTACATTCGGATATAGTTGAGCTCTGTTTCCGCGGAGTTACCACTCGAATCCAAGGTGCTAGCTTTAGCGATTTCCAGCAAGATATCTATAACCTATCTCGTAAAGCATGGACTAAGCGCAAGCCGATCGAACACGGTGGTTTACTTAAATACGTACACGGCGGCGAATATCACGCCTATAACCCTGATGTAGTTGGCACTCTGCAAACTGCAGTAAAAACAGGTGAAACATCGGATTATCTCTCTTTTGCTAAGCAAGTGAATGCTCGACCAGCCGCGATGTTACGCGACTTAATGAGCCTCAAAAAAGCCGATCAGCCTCTACCACTCGAGCAAGTGGAGCCTAACAGCGATCTGTTTAAACGCTTCGACTCTGCGGCGATGTCGATCGGTGCTTTGAGCCCAGAAGCTCATGAAGCATTAGCAATGGCGATGAACCGCTTGGGTGGTTACTCCAACTCTGGTGAAGGTGGTGAAGACCCACGACGCTTTGGGACTGACCGTAACTCTCGCATTAAGCAAATAGCTTCCGGTCGTTTTGGTGTGACGCCACATTACTTGACCAATGCGGATGTTTTACAAATCAAAGTCGCACAAGGTGCGAAGCCAGGAGAAGGTGGTCAACTGCCCGGTCATAAAGTTACCGCAGAAATCGCTAAGCTGAGATACTCAGTACAAGGGGTAACACTGATCTCCCCTCCTCCACATCACGATATTTATTCTATCGAGGATCTAGCGCAGCTTATTTTCGACCTTAAACAAGTGAACCCTAAAGCCTTGGTTTCAGTGAAGTTAGTATCGGAACCGGGTGTAGGCACGATTGCAACTGGTGTAGCGAAAGCCTACGCCGATTTGATCACCATTTCAGGCTACGACGGTGGTACCGCGGCAAGCCCTCTGACCTCTGTGAAATACGCAGGCTGCCCTTGGGAACTTGGCTTAGCGGAAACTCAACAAGCACTGGTAGCCAATGGCCTACGTCATAAGATCCGCCTGCAAGTCGATGGTGGTTTAAAAACTGGCCTTGATGTCATTAAAGGCGCGATTCTCGGTGCAGAAAGCTTTGGTTTTGGTACCGCGCCTATGGTCGCAATGGGTTGTAAGTTCTTACGAATTTGTCACCTAAACAACTGTGCAACGGGTGTTGCGACTCAAGATGAAACACTACGCCGCGAATACTTCAAAGGTCTGCCAGACATGGTGGTGAACTACTTTACCGGCTTAGCCGATGAAGTTCGCCAATACCTTGCAGAGCTTGGCGTAGAAAAACTTACAGACCTGATTGGTCGTACTGACTTGCTTGAAGCCGTTCAAGGTCTCACGGCGAAACAGAGCAAACTCGATCTATCTTCAATACTCGAAGCTCCAGTTTCTCCAGAAGGTCACCCACTGTTTTGGACCGAGCCAAACGCACCATTTGATAAGGCTCAGCTTAACCAGCAGATCCTTGATGATGCACTCGATGCAATTGAGAAACGACAATCCACCAGCCTTTACTACAACGTGATCAATACCGATCGCTCGATTGGCGCTCGTATCTCTGGCGAAATAGCGAAACGCTACGGTAACCAAGGCATGGCGGGCTCACCAATTAAGTTGTACCTCGATGGTACAGCTGGCCAATCCTTTGCGGTTTGGAACGCGGGTGGCGTCGAGCTATATCTGACAGGCGATGCCAATGACTATGTTGGCAAAGGCATGGCGGGCGGTAAGGTGGTTATCAAGCCTCACCAAGGCACTGCATTTGTTTGTAACGAAGCGACCATCATCGGTAACACCTGTTTGTATGGTGCGACCGGAGGCAAGCTATTTGCTGCAGGTACTGCCGGCGAGCGATTTGGCGTGCGTAATTCAGGCACCGTCGCTGTAATTGAAGGCGCAGGTGATAACGCTTGTGAGTATATGACGGGCGGTATTGTGGCAATCCTTGGCGCAACCGGAGTGAACTTCGGCGCCGGTATGACAGGTGGTTTTGCTTATGTGATGGATAAGAACGAAGACTTCCAAGGCCGTGTGAACAACGAATCGGTTGAGGCACTTTCTCTGTCTGACCTATACATCCACCAAGAACATCTGCGTGGTTTGATTGCAGAGCACTTAGAAGAGACAGGGTCAGTACACGCTGAAGCAATTCTGGCGAACTTTGATGAATGGATTCCGAAGTTCTACCTAGTGAAGCCAAAGACGGCGGATCTCAACACCCTGCTCGGCCACCAAAGCCGCAGCTCTGCTGAACTTCGTGTTCAAGCGCAATAATTGGAAGGAGCCAATAATGAGCCAGAATGTATACCAATTTATTGATGTGAATCGCGTAGATCCAGCGAAGAAACCAATCAAGATACGTAAGATTGAGTTTGTAGAGATCTATGAACCTTTCACTAAACAACAAGCCAAAGCTCAAGCTGATCGCTGCTTGGACTGCGGTAACCCCTACTGTGAATGGAAGTGCCCAGTCCACAACTACATCCCTCAATGGCTCAAGCTTGCCAATGAAGGGCGCATTATCGAAGCGGCTGAACTGTCTCACCAAACCAACAGCTTACCTGAGGTTTGCGGACGAGTTTGTCCTCAAGACCGTTTGTGTGAAGGCTCTTGTACCCTCAACGACGATTTCGGCGCAGTAACCATCGGCAACATTGAAAAATATATCAATGACAAAGCGTTCGAGATGGGTTGGAAGCCAGACATGTCACATGTCGAATGGACCGACAAAAAGGTCGCGATCATCGGTGCAGGCCCTGCCGGTCTTGCTGCTGCTGACATCTTAGTTCGAAACGGTGTGAAGGCCGTAGTATTTGACCGCTATCCGGAGATCGGTGGCCTGCTCACGTTTGGTATCCCATCGTTCAAACTAGAGAAAGGCATCATGGAAAACCGTCGCCGTATCTTTAGCGGAATGGGTGTCGAATTTAAGATGAATACCGAAGTCGGTAAAGACGTTCAACTACAACAACTGGTCGATGACTACGATGCTGTCTTCTTAGGTGTCGGCACCTACAAAAACATGCGTGCTGGCTTAGACAACGAAGACGCACCGGGCGTTTATGATGCCCTGCCATTCCTTGTTTCCAATACTTACAAGGT
Source organism: Vibrio sp. 10N.261.46.A3 (assembly GCF_041472995.1). NCBI lineage: Bacteria > Pseudomonadati > Pseudomonadota > Gammaproteobacteria > Vibrionales > Vibrionaceae > Vibrio > Vibrio sp. 10N.261.46.A3. Next base: position 59,684 of record NZ_JBFRRH010000003.1, read on the forward strand.
CATGGAACTGGATAACCCAACGCCGTTTATCGACATGAAGGGTAAGAAAGTGGTCGTGCTTGGTGGTGGTGATACCGCGATGGACTGTGTAAGAACCTCGATTCGCCAACATGCATCTAATGTTGTGTGTGCTTACCGTCGAGATGAAGCCAATATGCCGGGCTCTCGCCGTGAGGTGAAGAATGCGCGTGAAGAAGGTGTGAAGTTCAAGTTCAACCTCCAACCTATTGGCTTAGAGCTTAACAGCGCTGGTCATGTGGTTGGCGTTAAATTCGTGAAAACCGCTTTGGGTGAACCTGATGAAGCAGGCCGTCGTCGCCCGGAACCTGTAGAAGGCAGTGAGCATGTTCTTGAAGCAGATGCCGTTATCATGGCATTTGGTTTCCAACCTCATGCGATGGAATGGCTAGAACCTTTCGGTGTGGAACTCGATCAGTGGGGTCGCATCAAGGCTCCCGGTAAACAAGAGTTTCAATACCAAACCACCAACAGCAAGATATTTGCAGGTGGCGATGCGGTTCGAGGCTCTGACTTAGTGGTGACCGCTATCGATGAAGGCCGTAAAGCCGCAGAAGGGATCTTGGATTACCTAGAAGTGTGACCAATCTAAAGTTTCCGCTATTAATCAAGCCGTTACTATAAAAAGAGGATCCGTATATGGATCCTTTTTTAAGTTCGATACGTTTTACCAACGGCATAACAAAGAATACGTAAAACAATCGCAAAATAACGAATACCGAGAACTACAATTAAAATTAAAACAACGCCATAGGAAACACTATGAAAAAAGCCGCTCTCCTCTCGCTATCACTTTTAACGTTAACCGCTTGTAGCCAAGGAATCACGGACATGAAAGACAGAACTTCATCACCTTGTGGAGACAAACCAAACTGCGTATCAACTCAAGATGACCGTGAGCAACATGCATTGGCCGCGTTTGAGTTATCAGATTCAGCGAACTTAGATGCGATTGAGCAGGTTGCGCTAACCTTACCGGGATCGAAAACCGCAAGTAAAACAGAAGATTATCTGCGTGTTGAATGTACCTCTCGCATCATGCGCTTTGTCGATGACTTAGAGCTTAAGATCACGGATGGCAAACTGATCGTGCGTTCAGAGTCTCGTACTGGCCATTCTGATTTTGGCGTAAACCGAAAACGAGCTGAACAACTTCGTGCTAGCTTGAAAAGCGAAGGCCTAATCAAATAGATAGAAGAATACGCAGATAAATCGCTGCTATTCGGATGAGAAGTGCCTCTGGGCAGTCGCTCGACACTTCTTATCCATGCTACAATTTCGCTCTACTGTTTAAATATTTTTTATAAGAGACTACACATGAAAATCGGCATCATTGGCGCAATGGAGCAAGAAGTTGCGATCCTAAAAGCAGCAATTTCAGACATTACTGAAGTTAATAAAGGCGGTTGTACCTTTTTCTCTGGTCAGCTAAATGGTGTTGACGTTGTTTTGCTTCAATCTGGCATTGGTAAAGTAGCAGCGGCTGTTGGTACTTCAATCCTACTAAGCGAATACCAACCAGATGTCGTTCTTAACACGGGCTCTGCTGGCGGTTTTGATTCAACACTGAACCTTGGCGATGTGGTTATCTCAACTGAAGTTCGACACCACGATGCAGACGTTACAGCTTTCGGTTACGAAATCGGCCAAATGGCAGGTCAACCGGCAGCGTTCAAAGCTGACGACAAACTGATGGCTGTTGCTGAGCAAGCACTAGCACAAATGGAAGACAAGCATGCCGTTCGCGGTCTTATCTGTACTGGCGACGCATTTGTTTGCACGGCAGAACGCCAAGAGTTCATCCGCAATCACTTCCCATCTGTTGTTGCTGTAGAGATGGAAGCATCGGCTATCGCTCAAGCTTGTCACCAATTCCAAGTACCATTCGTGGTTGTTCGTGCAATCTCTGATGTTGCAGACAAAGAATCACCAATGAGCTTCGAAGAGTTCCTGCCACTAGCAGCACAAAGCTCTTCTGAAATGGTTATTAAGATGGTTGCCCTACTAAAGTAAGCGACTAGACATGCAAACACTGTTTGATCAGGTATTTGCAAATGGCGTGCTCCTTGTGATGTGGGGAGCACTGCTTTTTCATTTAATTTTACCTATCCCCCATGCCGCACACCCCACGACCTTATGGCATAAGTTTGCTGAGCTTTTAGCAAGCAAGGTTAATAACAACCACAACTATTCCCAAAGTTTAATCTCAGGCACATTAGCCTGGGGGTTAATGGTACTGCCAACTCTGGTTATTATCTTGGCACTGCAACCATTGGTTTGGCAATCTCAACTGTTTGAATTGGCACTGTTATTACTCGCGATTGATTGGCGCAATAATGAAAAGCTGGCTAACCAACTGATCAAAGCACTTGGCCGAGAAGATAAAGCGGCAGCTCGTCAGTTACTGGCTCCGATTGTCAATCGTCAAACCGAATCACTTTCGTCACTTGGCCTAGGCAAAGCCGCCACAGAAACCATCATCATGGGTTACGCTCGTAACGTAGTTTGTGTGTTGTTCTGGTACGCCATTGGTGGTGGAATGGCCGCGTTAATGTATCGCCTTTTGGTTGAGTTAGCTCGAGCTTGGTCGCCAAGTCGTAAGCAATTTTCTCCATTCGGCTCAACGGCGATCAAGATAGTCGCTATTCTCGAATTTATACCGATACGTTTTTTTGCTTTGATGATCGTATGTGGTGATAAAGCAACGCACACATTTAAGATGATGTTAGTCCAAAGTCGCTCTTGGCCACTGCCCGGCCCTGCCTGGTTGATCACGGCCGTTGGCAACAAGCTGGAACTATCATTGGGTGGCCCTGCGATTTACGACAACACCAAAGCCATTCGCGCAAAATTAGGCGGAAGAATCGCACCGTCAGCTCTGCATCTATCTCAGGTTCAGAAACTACTCTTTGGTCGCATCGCTATCTGGATTTTTTTACAAAGCCTAGCCTTACTATTTATTCACCAAGGGATTTAGAGTGAAATCTTCAACACTTGTTACAAGCCTTACTATTTTGTCTTCCAGCTTATGGCTGCCTTTATCATTTGCAGAAGAAGCACCACTGACTCCAGAAAAAGTTCAGCCGGCTCAACGCGTGGTCAGCCTTGCTCCTCATGCCACTGAGATCGCGTACAGCGCAGGTTTAGGTAACAACCTTGTAGCCGTAAGTGAACGAAGTGATTACCCACCGCAAGCCGACAAGCTTGAAAAAGTGGCAAACTATCAAGGCATCAAGGTTGAGAAGATCATCGCACTTCAGCCTGATTTGATTCTTGCGTGGCCAGCCGGAAACCCGCCCAGAGAGCTCGCGAAGCTAGCACAATTTGGTTTTAATATTTACTACTCCAAAACCAAAAGCCTAGACAGTATCGCAACCAATATTGAACAACTCAGCCAATACGCTAGCGATCCAAGTATTGGCGAAAATAACGCTCAGCAATACAGAGAGCAGCTCAACGCGTTGAGACTAAAATACAAAGATGCCGAGCCAGTAAACTACTTCTACCAACTCAGTGAAAAGCCGATCATCACTGTTGCTCAAGGACACTGGCCAAGTGAGGTGTTTGAGTTCTGTGGTGGTCACAATATTTTTGAAGACAGCGCCTCCCCATATCCGCAAGTTGGTATTGAACAAGTTGTATTAAGAAAACCGCAAGTGATCTTCACTTCTCAGCACGCGATTGAGAATGGAACCATGTGGCAAACATGGGAAGATGAGATCCCAGCTGTCGCTCAAAATCAGATTTGGTCCCTCAATTCTGACTGGATTAATCGCCCGACAACGAGAACTTTGAAAGCGATCCAACAAGTGTGCGATTTCTTCGATAGAGCTAGGCAAAATCACTAACTATTTGCTGCGTTTTTTCGTACAATTCGCCACCGACCTGTCCCTACAATTTTAACTATAAGAGCACCAGTATCATGGACTCCATGCTGCTTTATATTATCGATTTATTTGGCACTGCCATCTTTGCCGTCTCAGGCGTATTTGTCGCTGGCCGTCTTAAGATGGATCCCTTTGGCGTCGCCGTTCTAGGCAGTGTTACCGCAATTGGTGGCGGTACAATTCGTGACATGGCATTGGGCGCGACTCCCGTATTTTGGATAACCGATACCACCTACCTTTGGGTCATCATCATCACCTGTTTGCTGACCATGATTATTGTAAGACGCCCGAAACGTCTGGCTTGGTGGATATTGCCGGTATGTGATGCGATTGGCTTAGCGGTGTTTGTTGGCATTGGTGTAGAAAAGGCGCTTATCTATCAAGATTCAGCATTAGTGGCCATCATCATGGGTGTCATCACCGGTTGCGGTGGCGGTATTATCCGTGACGTACTTGCCCGTGAAGTGCCAATGATTCTAAGAAGTGAAGTCTACGCGACCGCTTGTATCATTGGAGGCGCTTTCCATACCATGGCGATCAGCATGGGGCACGACTCAGAAACTGCATTTCTGGCCGGCGTGTTCTCAACACTATTGATCAGACTTGGCGCTATTCGTTGGCATTTATCATTGCCGACCTTCGCCATCAAATAAGCTATCTTTACAAAGAGAAAGGCTCCGCAAAGGGGCCTTTTTTAATCCGGTTTCAAATCACTGATACCCTCGATTTCCACTCTTCAAAGATCCCTTCTTTTCCTAACACTCAATTTAGTTAGTCCATTAGCTCATTAGGTTAGTAATGTTTTTTGTTTACTTATCTAATTCACAGGCTATATTAATAAACAAATAACTTTATAAATTAATATATTTACTAACATTGTCAAAGGGAGTTCAAGATGAGTATTGGTAAAGTTGGCATTGTTTTCTTCTCTAAGAATGGAGCAACTAAACAAGTCGCTGAAACAATCGCTGAAGGCATTAACACTCAACAACCTAACTCAGTACTCCTTGTCGAAGTGCTATCTTCTGAAGTGGTCGAAGGAAGGTATGACAACGATGATAAGCTCAAGTCATTAGATAACTGTGACGCCATTATCTTTGGCTCTCCGACTTACATGGGTTCACCAGCCGCTCAGTTTAAGAGTTTTATGGATGCAAGCAGTGATAGCTACTGTAAGAAAGCATGGCGAAATAAACTCGCAGCGGGTTTTACCACAGGTGGCAGCCTTAACGGCGAGCAGCAACAAACCTTGTTGAGCTTTTTCACTCTGGCTTGTCAGCATGGCATGATTTGGGCAGGGCTTGATATCTCGAAGCACATTGATGACTTAGGTTTGAATCGCACAGGATCAAGCATAGGTTTGGTCGCCAGTGAAGATGAGACGGCAGATAACACCAGTAGTCACATCAACAGTAACGATCTTCAGACTGCTTTCTATTTTGGTCAGCGCATCGCAAGTCTAGTAAAAAGAACCTAACTAATTAACTGACGGGCTAGCTTCAAAACTCCTAGCTTGTTTGATATCTATGAGCCCAAGACTAGAGAATGAACGTTGTTTAAGGTAAGTTGAAACAATCATTCCCAACTTTCATGAATATAACCCAATGCTACTCGAAGGAATCGAAACTCTACTGGTATTGAGTAAAGCAAAGACCATGAGCCGCACAGGCAGTTTGCTTTATATCAGCCAATCAGCGGTCAGCAAACGGATTGCGAATTTAGAAAAGAAGCTAGGTAAAAAGCTCATTGAACCGAGTGGCCGACAGATAAAACTCACGCCAGATGCGATAGCATTAATAGAGAGTATTGGCCCTACATTCAATGAACTTCGCGGGCTTATTTATGAACAGCAAGAGTTGGAAGATACCACTCTCATCACCCTAGACAGCTCTAAATCTCTGATAGCCGGTTATTTAGGTGAGATGATGGGCCAATTTATCCAGCAAGATAAGTACATCACCATTACCACCAACCACACGCCGAGAATCATAGAGCGAGTGCAATCTGGCAAGGCGACCTTGGGGTTGTGTGCTGGCTTACTGCCACCACATCATGGGTTGATGGCCTTCCATCTATTTGATGAGCCGTTTTACATAGTGAGTAAGTCACCGCTAACGGAGCTTCCTCCAATGGTCATCACTAACGACATGACCAACCCTGCCAATTCTTATCAACTTTCTGTATTAGAGAAGTTTGGTATCAAACCCTTGATGGAGATGGATGCCTACACCGCAGCGGCTCAACTTGCATTGGGCGGGACTGGGCCAGCGTTAATACCGCTCTCTATCGTAAAAACACTCAATATTGAGCTTCAATATCTGTATAGCTTCACCGAATTAGCAGGCTTGATTCGGCCGATTCATATCTGTGTCAGACCAAATAGTTACCAGTCTCCACGAGTTAAAACACTGATAGAATCCATTGTTGATGCTGTTCCCAAAGCAGTTTAGACGCCATTAGCATCGACATCACGATCACAAGGGGGCGAATCCATTTCTGCCCTTTTGTCACCACTACTTTAGCGCCAAGCTGAGCGCCCATAAATCCACCGACCGCCATCACTAATCCCAACTCCCAAATAGGCAAACCAGCCAAAATAAAGAAAATTAAGGCAGCGATATTCGAGGTAAAGTTAAGTACTTTAGTACGCGCCGTAGCATCGACTAACGAGAAGTGACCAATAGCAACAAAGCAGACGGTGAAGATAGAACCTGTTCCTGGGCCAAAAAAGCCATCATAGAAACCCACGCCGCCACCAATACACAGAGCAAACATGGCCTCAGAGATCTTCTGTTTTCCTTCAGACGCTCTAGTTTGGGGTGCCAACAGGAAATAGAGAGAGATAGCGATAAGCAGCAGTGGGATAACACTGGTCAGTAGGCTCGCATCAATGTGCTGGACTAACTCAGCGCCAATTGCAGAGCCAATAAAGGTACAAAAGATAGCAAGGCGCATCTCTTTGATGCTGACGATACCGTTGCGCACGAAATACCAACTTGCGGAGAAGCTGCCAAATGAGCTTTGGAGTTTGTTAGTTGCCAATGCCTGCGTCGGTGGAACTCCAGCCGCTAGCAATGCAGGTAGAGTCAGTAACCCACCGCCGCCAGCCATTGCATCAATAAAGCCTGCTGCCGTTGCAACAACAAACAAGATAGCCAATATTTCTAGAGTGATTTCCATATACCCAACGCCTTAATGTCCTGTGTAGCGACAAGTTACCACTCACGGCAGACGAGCAATAACGAAACACAAGATTCTAACCTATTCCAAATATTCATCATTAAGTTACCGCGGAATAACAGACATAAAAAAGCCCACTCCGAAGAGTGGGCTTTGAGCATTTATATCCGCTTATCAGCGATACACTTTAGGCGATTAAGCTTGAGAAGCTTTAACCTGAGCGTGTAGCTCTTGAACTGAAGTTACTGACGTTTTCGCGTCTGCAGTGTGCGCCATACAAGTCGCGAATGCAGCGTTTAGCGTAGTCGTGTAGTTAACTTTCTCAGCAAGTGCACCACGACGAAGAACTTTAGAATCTTCAATCGCTTGACGGCCAGCTGCAGTGTTCACGATGTACGTGTACTCGTTGTTCTTGATACGGTCAAGAATGTGAGGACGACCTTCATGTACCTTGTTTACTAGACGTGGGTTGATGCCCGCTTCGCCAAGGATAACCGCAGTACCGTGCGTTGCGTCTAGCTGGTAACCAAGCTTAGATAGCTTAGATGCTAGGTCAACAACACGCTCTTTGTCGCCTTCGCGAACAGAAAGAAGTGCACGACCGCCTTCTGGGTAGATGTTGCCACAACCCAATTCAGCTTTAGAGTATGCTTCAGCAAACGTCGCACCAACACCCATAACTTCACCAGTAGAGCGCATTTCAGGGCCTAACAGTGGGTCAACACCAGGGAACTTGTTGAATGGAAGTACAACTTCTTTCACTGAGTAGTAAGGAGGGATGATTTCTTTCGTAAAGCCTTGAGACTCTAGAGATTGACCCGCCATTACACGAGCAGCAATCTTAGCGATTGGCGCGCCAGTTGCTTTAGATACAAATGGAACCGTACGTGCTGCACGAGGGTTAACCTCGATTAGGTACACTTCATTGTTCTTAACAGCAAACTGCGTGTTCATCAGACCACGAACACCCAACTCGAACGCTAGCTTTTCAACTTGCTCGCGCATTACGTCTTGGATTTCTTGGCTTAGCGTGTATGCAGGAAGAGAACATGCTGAGTCACCTGAGTGAACACCCGCTTGCTCGATGTGCTCCATGATACCGCCGATTACAACGCGCTCACCGTCACAAATCGCATCTACGTCAACTTCAACAGCGTCATCTAAGAAGCTATCAAGTAGTACTGGAGATTCGTTTGATACGCTTACTGCTTCGTTGAAGTAGCGACGTAGGTCTTGTTCGTCGTATACGATTTCCATCGCACGACCACCAAGTACGTAAGAAGGACGTACAACCAGTGGGAAGCCAATTTCACGAGATTTCTCTACCGCTTGCTCCATTGTTGTTACTGTCGCATTTTCTGGCTGAAGTAGGCCTAGACGGTCTACAGCAACTTGGAAACGCTCACGGTCTTCTGCACGGTCGATTGCGTCAGGGCTAGTACCGATGATTGGTACGCCAGCTGCTTCAAGAGCACGAGCCAGTTTAAGTGGCGTTTGACCACCGTACTGAACGATAACGCCTTTTGGCTTCTCAACGCGAGCGATTGCTAGTACATCTTCCAGAGTTACTGGTTCGAAGTACAGACGGTCAGACGTATCGTAGTCTGTAGAAACAGTCTCAGGGTTACAGTTAACCATGATAGTTTCGTAGCCATCTTCACGTAGCGCTAGTGATGCGTGTACACAACAGTAGTCAAATTCAATACCTTGGCCGATACGGTTTGGACCGCCGCCTAGAATCATGATTTTTTCTTTGTCTGTTGGGTTTGCTTCACACTCGTCATCGTAAGATGAGTACATGTAAGCCGTATCTGAAGAGAATTCAGCCGCACACGTATCTACACGCTTGTACACAGGGTGGATATCGTATTGGTCACGTAGACGACGGATTTCGCTTTCTGCAACACCTAGAATCTTAGATAGGCGCGCATCAGCAAAACCTTTACGCTTAAGCTTGTTTAGCTCGTCTTTGTTTAGACCAGCAAAGCCTTTCGCTTTAAGTTCTTGCTCTAGTTTAACGATGTCTTCGATTTGAACTAGGAACCAGCGGTCGATTTGCGTTAGGTTGAATACACCATCTACCGACATACCAGCACGGAATGCGTCAGCGATGTACCAAATACGCTCTGCGCCAGCTTCTTTAAGTTCGTGACGGATAGTCGTTAGAGCATCTGGTGCGTCTAGGTCTACCATTTCGTCAAAACCAGTCGCGCCAACTTCTAGGCCGCGAAGTGCTTTTTGTAGAGATTCTTGTTGGTTACGGCCGATAGCCATAACTTCACCAACCGACTTCATTTGCGTCGTTAGACGGTCGTTAGCACCTGCAAATTTCTCGAAGTTAAAACGAGGAATCTTAGTTACTACGTAGTCGATTGTTGGTTCGAATGATGCTGGAGTTGCGCCGCCAGTGATGTCATTCATTAGCTCGTCTAGCGTGAAGCCAACAGCCAGTTTCGCTGCAATCTTAGCGATTGGGAAACCTGTTGCTTTAGATGCTAGTGCAGAAGAGCGAGATACACGTGGGTTCATCTCGATGATAACCATACGGCCATCTTTCGGGTTGATACCAAACTGTACGTTTGAACCACCTGTTTCAACACCAATCTCGCGCAGTACTGCTAGAGATGCGTTACGCATTAGTTGGTATTCTTTGTCTGTCAGCGTTTGAGCTGGAGCCACAGTGATTGAGTCACCTGTGTGAATACCCATTGGGTCGAAGTTTTCAATCGCACATACGATGATGCAGTTGTCGTTTTTGTCACGAACCACTTCCATCTCGTACTCTTTCCAACCGATAAGTGATTCATCGATAAGAAGTTCGTTAGTTGGAGATAAATCCAAACCACGACGACAGATTTCTTCAAATTCTTCTTTGTTGTAAGCGATACCGCCACCAGTACCACCCATCGTGAACGATGGACGAATGATACAAGGGAAGCCAACCATGTCTAAAACTTTATAAGCTTCTTCCATCGTTTTCGCTGTATCAGCAGTTGGACACTCAAGGCCAATTGCTTTCATTGCTTTATCGAAGCGTGAACGGTCTTCTGCTTTATCGATAGCGTCAGCCGTTGCACCAATCATTTCAACACCGAACTCTTCAAGAACGCCGTGCTTTTCTAGGTCTAGAGCACAGTTCAATGCAGTTTGGCCACCCATAGTAGGTAGAACTGCATCAGGCTTCTCTTTAGCGATGATGTTACGCACAACTTCCCATTGGATAGGCTCGATGTAAGTTGCATCTGCCATGTCTGGGTCAGTCATGATTGTCGCTGGGTTCGAGTTTACAAGAATAACTCGGTAACCTTCTTCGCGAAGCGCTTTACAAGCTTGAGCACCAGAGTAATCGAACTCACATGCTTGGCCGATAACGATCGGGCCAGCACCTAGAATAAGAATACTTTTAATGTCAGTACGTTTTGGCATTGTCTACTACTCCGAATTACGCTGTGTGCTGTTTGATTAGTTCAATAAAGTGGTCGAATAACGGCGCTGCGTCTTCTGGACCAGGGCTCGCTTCAGGGTGACCTTGGAAGCTGAATGCTGGTTTGTCTGTACGATGAATACCTTGTAGAGAACCATCAAATAGTGATTTGTGCGTTGCACGTAGTGTCTCTGGAAGGGTTTCTTCGTCAGCAGCAAAGCCGTGGTTTTGCGAAGTAATCATCACAACATCACGATCTAAATCTTTAACCGGGTGGTTTGCACCGTGGTGACCAAACTTCATCTTCACTGTCTTAGCGCCTGACGCAAGAGCAAGAATCTGGTGACCTAGACAGATACCGAAGATTGGTAAGCCTTTTTCTAGGAACACTTTTGTCGCTTCAATTGCGTAAGTACATGGTTCTGGGTCACCAGGGCCATTTGAAAGGAAAACACCGTCTGGGTTCAGAGCAAGTACTTCTTCAGCTGAAGTTTCAGCAGGAACAACCGTTAGGCGGCAGCCGCGGTCAACAAGCATTCGTAGGATGTTTCGTTTTGCACCGAAGTCATAAGCAACAACGTGGTATGGCAATTCTGAGTCTGCTTTCGCTTCAGGAAGTCCACCCGTAAGCGTCCACGAACCTTGTTTCCATTGATACGCTTCTTTTGTTGTAACTTCTTTCGCAAGGTCCATACCTTTCAGGCCAGGGAATTCTTTTGCTTTAGCTAGAGCCAAAGCTTCGTCTAGGTTGTGACCCGCTACGATACAACCGTTCTGTGCACCTTTTTCACGAAGAATACGCGTCAGCTTACGAGTATCGATATCAGCGATACCAACAACGTTTTGCGACTTAAGGTAATCAGAAAGGGATTGTTCATTACGGAAGTTAGAAGCGATTAGAGGGAGATCGCGAATCACAAGGCCTTGAGCGTGGATTGAAGAAGATTCTTCGTCTTCGGAATTGGTTCCGGTATTGCCAATGTGAGGATAAGTAAGGGTAACGATTTGTTGAGAATAGGAAGGATCAGTGAGGATTTCTTGGTACCCCGTCATCGAGGTATTAAAAACGACTTCACCAACTGCAGAACCTACAGCGCCAATGGCTTCACCGTGAAATACTGTCCCATCTTCTAGGACGAGTAGTGCTGACTTCTTCAAGACAACCTCCAGAAATAAAAATGCATTAAAATTGATTTAATTTGCAAATCTACCTTCCTGCAACACCAAAAACTGCGTGTTTATGGAAATTAGACAAATTGGCGGTATTTTAGTGATCTGCGTGATACGTGTCAACATTTAACTCAAAAGAAATTAAACATTTGTAAGGACTAATTCAATTTACCCCCTCAAAGCTCCAAAAGTTCAACTTTCATACGCATTTAGCTCGAATATTACGATTTTCTAATTTTAACCCCTCATTTTAACCAATCATAGAGTGATAAAAATATCAGCAACAAAACGCAATCGATAAATACCAAGAGAAAACATGACAATTTAAAGAACTAAAGCAAAAAACACACTAAAGCCCACATAAACAACATAGAAATAGAGTCAAAAAGGCGATAATAAGAAAGTAGAAGGAAGATCGTAGAAGTGAGATTACTAAGGAAAAGGCACCAAATAAAGAAAGCGCCGGCAATTGCCAGCGCATAAATATCTATTTACAGGTCATTCAAACCAAGCACATCCGTCATGGTATAAAAGCCTGCTGGTTTATCATTTAGCCAAACCGCAGCCTTGATTGCGCCATTAGCAAAGGTCATTCGATCAGTGGCTTTATGGGTAATTTCCACTCGCTCACCGATATCAGCAAACATAGCGGTGTGTTCACCAATAATGTCACCGGCACGAATCGTCGCGAAACCAATCTCATCTTTAGTGCGCTCGCCAGTAATACCCTCGCGTGACCATACGGCTACATCGTTTAGCTCGTTGCCCATCGCACCCGCAATAGCTTCGCCCATACCAATCGCAGTACCTGACGGTGCATCGACTTTATGACGGTGATGAGCCTCAACGATCTCGACATCACAATAGTCGCCCATCACTTTAGCGGCCTTCTCTAGCAGCTTAAAGACCAAGTTCACACCAACGCTGTAGTTAGGTGCCATTACGATAGCCATCTCTTTTGAAGCAGCATCAATCACTTGCTTCTCTTCTTCAGAGAAACCCGTCGTACCGATGATCAGTTTTTTACCGTGACGTTTACAAAGTTCAATATTCGCTAATGTGCTAACAGGGGCAGTAAAATCGACAATCACATCAAACTCTTCGATGGCTTTAGACAAATCATCGACTAAAGCAACATCAAAACGACCTTCACCGCATAACTCGCCGACATCTACGCCGACCAAAGATGACTCTGGACGCTCTGATCCAGCTCCAACACTTGCTTCTGAATTATGATGAGCGGCTTTCACCAAGTTGCGACCCATGCGGCCCGCTGCTCCTGCAATTGCAATTCTTACCACTGCGAATATCTCCATTGTTTTGGTTACCGTTGCCACTTATCTCTTGCAGCAACGTTCAATCGATTAATCTCTTTAAACTAACAACAATCTCAAACTCAGGCTAGCAATTACGAAAACTCTTTTATTACTCGCTCTAAAATTGGCACATTTGCCTCTGGGAAGGCGTATTGATTCAATGATTCTAGGCTTACCCATTCACCTTGTTGACCTTCTTTGCCATAAGGCTGCTCTTCAAAATCGGTAACTAGGATGAAATCAAACTTAAGCGACTTATCGGTGTAATCAAATTCAAGGTGCTCAAACAGAGACTGTTCAGTCACCTTGATGCCAATCTCTTCATCAAGCTCACGAGTCATCGCTTGCTCAATGGTTTCACCCTCTTCAACCTTGCCACCAGGAAATTCCCAGAAACCGCCCTTGTGTTTGTCGTCTGGACGTTTAGTGATAAATACCTGCGACTTATCTTGGTTGAAGATAATGCCCGCAACAATGTGGATTCTTTTCATGTGTTGGTGTTCCTTCTATGTCCCTAGCGTCATTCCCTACAATGAGGAACGAATTAGATAGGGAATCTGCTCTTTTGTTAGTTCGAAAGATCCCCGACTCGCTCGTCCCTCACTCTCGAGGATGACGCTATCGAAACCTTATTATTTTCACATACAAAAAGAGCCGCCTAAGCGACTCTTTTTATCAATAAGTTTGTGTGAAGCTAAGCTGTGACGTGGTGAGTGCAAGGAGGAGGCACAGAGCTTACGTTAGTAAGTGAGTACCTCCGACACTGCAATCATCCGTTACAGCAACGATTCACCAAACTTAGTCAATTTTACCGTGACACTGTTTATATTTTTTGCCGCTTCCACATGGACATGGTTCATTACGACCCACTTTACGCTCATCACGTACTACCGTTTGTGGAGATGCCACTTCAGCTTCATCGTCAGCTAGCTGGTTTTCAGCTGTTGCATGTTGTGCTTGTGCACGACGCGCCGCTTCTTCAGCTTGAGCTTGACGTTGAGCTTCCATCTTTTCAACTTCTTCTTGTTGCTGAACGCGAACTTTAGAAAGGATGGTAACAACGTCTGTTTTCAGTACATCTAGTAGGCCTTCAAACAGTTCAAACGACTCGCGCTTGTACTCTTGTTTCGGGTTCTTCTGAGCGTAACCACGTAAGTGGATTCCTTGGCGAAGGTGATCCATCGCAGCCAAGTGCTCTTTCCAAAGACCATCTAGCGTTTGTAGCATCACAGATTTCTCGAAGTTACGCAGTACTTGAGCACCAACCACTTCTTCTTTCTGTTTGTACGAATCAACCGCCATAGCAAGAATACGCTCACGCAATGCTTCTTCATAAAGCTTGTCGTCTTCGTCTAACCAACTTTGAATATCAAAGTCTAGATCGAAGTCATTCTTCAGACGATCTTGCAGACCCGCGATATCCCACATGTCTTCAAGAGACTGAGGCGCGATGTATTCATCAATCACTGATGCTAGTACATCTTCACGGTTGTGTTCGATCATTTCGCTGATGTCGTCAGAACTCATCAGTTCGTCACGAAGCTCATAAACCACTTTACGTTGATCATTGGCTACATCATCGTACTCAAGAAGCTGCTTACGAATATCGAAGTTACGACCTTCAACTTTACGTTGTGCTTTTTCAATTGAGCGAGAAAGCATCTTAGATTCGATCGCTTCGCCTTCGTCCATACCACTTTGGATAAGACCAGCCATACGATCCGATGTGAAGATACGTAGCAGAGAATCTTCCATTGATAGGTAGAAACGAGAAGAACCCGCATCACCTTGACGACCAGAACGACCACGTAGTTGGTTATCGATACGGCGAGATTCATGACGCTCAGTACCAATGATGTGCAGACCACCTGACTCAAGCACTTTATCGTGGATTACTCTCCAGTCAGCTTTGATCTTCTCGATCTGCTCTTTGGTTGGATTATCTAGCTTCTCAACTTGTGCCTGCCAGCTACCACCTAACACGATATCGGTACCACGACCAGCCATGTTAGTTGCGATAGTTACCGCGCTCGGCATACCAGCTTGTGCAACGATCTCTGCTTCCATTTCGTGGAATTTAGCATTTAGAACGCTGTGCTTAATTTTTGCTTTTTTCAGTGCGTTAGACAGTAGCTCAGACTTCTCGATAGAAACCGTACCAACCAAAGATGGCTGCCCAGCTGCTACACGGTCTTTAATGTCTTCAATGATCGCATTGAACTTGTCTTCTTCAGTACGATAAACCACATCTGGCATATCGTTACGAACCATAGGTTTGTTGGTTGGGATAACCACCGTTTCTAGGCCGTAGATAGACTGGAATTCGAAAGCTTCTGTATCGGCTGTACCTGTCATACCTGACAGTTTTTCGTATAGACGGAAGAAGTTCTGGAATGTAATCGATGCTAGCGTCTGGTTTTCATTCTGAATCTTCACACCTTCTTTAGCTTCAACAGCTTGGTGTAAACCTTCAGACCAACGACGACCTGGCATAGTACGGCCAGTATGTTCATCAACGATAACCACTTCGCCTTCTTCAGTAACGATGTAGTCGACGTCTTTCTCAAACAGTACGTGTGCACGCAGCGCTGCATTAACATGGTGCAATAGGCTGATGTTTGTTGGAGAGTAAAGCGTGTCACCCTCTTCCATCAGGCCGTTTTTAACCATTAGCTCTTCTACAAATTCTTGACCATTTTCAGTCAGGTGAACCTGTTTCGATTTCTCGTCCATGGTGTAGTGACCTTCACCACGGTACTCTTCAGAATCTTCTTTATCTTGGCGCTCAAGGTTAGGGATCAACGTGTTAATACGCGTGTAAAGATCTGAACTATCTTCAGCTGGGCCAGAGATAATAAGTGGAGTACGAGCTTCATCGATTAAGATTGAGTCAACCTCATCGACAACAGCAAAGAAGCGCTCACGTTGAACACGATCTTCAGCACGGAAAGCCATGTTGTCACGTAGGTAATCGAAGCCAAACTCATTGTTTGTTCCGTATAGGATATCCGCTTGGTACGCTTCTTTCTTCTCTGGTGGAGCCATGTTTGGCACGTTCACGCCAACCGTCATACCAAGGAATTCAAATAATGGGCGGTTTGTTTCCGCATCACGCTTCGCTAGGTAGTCGTTCACCGTTACTACGTGAACACCTTTGCTAGGTAGGGCGTTAAGATAAGCTGGTAGGGTTGCTGTAAGAGTCTTACCTTCACCAGTACGCATTTCTGCAATTTGGCCAGCATTTAGAACCATGCCACCAATCATTTGCACGTCAAAATGACGCATGCCGTAAACACGTTTAGACGCTTCACGTACCGTAGCAAATGCTTCAGGTAGAAGTTGGTCTAGCGATTCACCTTTATCTAAGCGCTCACGAAACTCAACCGTTTTTGCTTTTAGCTCTTCGTCTGAAAGTGCTTCAAACGATGGTTCGAAGTTATTAATTTCTTTTACAATTTTTCTAAGGCGGCGCAGTGTTCTGTCATTGCGACTGCCAATTACCTTTGTCAGCAGCTTAGTAATCATGTGCTTGGAATCTCTTCGTTCTCAGATCGTCCGCGATCTATTTTAAATGCCGTCAGTGTCTCTACTAGCTATGAACTAGTCTTCAGTTACTAACCAAGGATACTGAGATAAATCTAGTATCTTTGATATTGTACTTGAGAGTAGAGTTTTCAAGGCTTGAGTTAAAATTAATGCCCTTTAGTGTAAGTAATTTTCACACCAACGACCATTTATAACCCCATTTGTTTGATGTGCTTGGAACTTTTCTTTCCAATTGCTGATGGATTAGCCAGACTGCAGCTCATTGGGAGACAACTTTCGGATGTTGACGACACTGTATCTGGAAAATAGATACAAAAAAACCAGGTCAATGACCTGGTTTTCGAAATCTTATATTGTTGTAAACAACAATTACGCTAGAACCATTCCTGGTTCAGCAAATGCAACAGGAGAGCCTACTTCTTCTTCGAATGTTGCCCATTCCCAAGCTTCTGCGTCAGCAAGTACTGCACGTAGTAGTTGGTTGTTTAGGCCGTGACCTGATTTGTATGCACGGAACTCACCAATAATAGCGTGTCCACACATGTACAAGTCACCAATCGCATCTAGTACTTTATGAGTTACGAACTCATTGTCAAAACGTAGACCTTCTTCATTAAGAATTCGGTATTCGTCAAGTACGATAGCATTATCAAAGCTACCACCAAGTACTAGGTTTTGAGATTGTAGATACTCAATGTCACGCATGAAGCCGAAAGTACGAGCGCGAGAAATTTCTTTCACAAAACCTTGTGAAGAGAAATCAAACAACAAACGTTGCTCATCAGATTCAATTGCTGGGTGGTTAAAGTCGATCTCAAAGTCCATACGGAAGCCGTTAAATGGAACAAACTCTGCCCACTTATCGCCATCTTCAAAACGGATAGGCTTTTTGATACGAATAAAACGCTTCGCTGCATTCAGTGTTTCTACACCCGCTTGCTGTAGCAAGTATACGAATGGGCTTGCGCTACCATCCATAATTGGGATCTCAGGTGCATCTACTTCAACAATAATGTTGTCGATGCCCATACCCGCTAAAGCTGCGTTAAGGTGTTCCACTGTAGAGATACGTACGCCTTCATCATTAACAAGAGCTGTACATAGCATAGTGTCACGAACTGACGCTGGATCAGCTGGGAAATCTACAGGTGGATTTACATCTGTACGACGATAAACAATACCTGTATTTGCAGCTGCCGGGCGAAGAGTAAGTGTGACTTTACGACCAGAGTGGAGACCCACACCAGTTGTTTTCACAATTTCTTTCAGAGTACGTTGTCTGATCATCTGCTTGCCTCGTTATCAGTGCTACAAATCACGGTCAGTATTTACCGACCGCGAATTTTACCATTAATTCGACGATAGTCAAATTTTGGGTATTTGTTAATCAGCCTGACGTCGTAAGAATGCTGGAATATCTAAGTATCCACTCTCTTTCTCAGCCTTAGGTGCTGCACTTTGGCTAGCGCCTGTACCTGAAGAAACAGGTGACGTTGTTGGCTGCGGCTTAACTTGAGGTTTAACCTCAGTTTTTTCTTGCAATGGTTGTGCCACTTTCTCTTCCACTTTTGGTGCAGTTTGAGCCGCTACCTGTGGTTGAGGAGTTGGTGCAACCTTAGCTTTACCACCAGCAACTAATGTAATGTCTGGTTTTTTCTCTGTGCCGATACCTGTTGCTACAACAGTTACACGGATTTCATCCGTCATATCAGGGTCTAGAGAAGTACCAATCACAACTGTTGCGTTATCAGATGCGAATGCCTTAACTGTATTACCTACTGTTTCGAATTCATCTAGACGCATATCTAGGCCTGCTGTGATGTTCACAAGAACGCCACGTGCGCCAGCTAGGTCGATGTCTTCTAGTAGTGGGCTAGAAATTGCCGTTTCAGCAGCTTCTTCAGCACGGTCTTCACCTTTTGCGATACCGCTACCCATCATTGCATGACCCATCTCAGACATTACGGTGCGAACATCCGCGAAATCGACGTTAATCATACCAGGGCGAGTAATTAGCTCAGCGATACCTTGTACAGCGTTTTTAAGTACATCATTAGCACTTGCGAAAGCTTCTAGCAGAGTTACGCCGCGGCCAAGTACTTTAAGTAGCTTCTCATTTGGAATCGTAATTAATGAATCCACATGTTTAGAAAGCTCTTCAATACCTTGCTCAGCAAACGCTAAACGCTTTTTGCCTTCAAAGCTAAATGGCTTAGTTACAACAGCAACCGTCAGCACACCCAACTCTTTCGCAACTTCAGCAATAACTGGAGCAGCACCTGTACCAGTACCACCGCCCATACCAGCTGCGATAAATACCATATCGGCGCCAGTTAGAACTTCTTTAATTCTTTCTCGATCTTCGAGAGCTGCATCACGGCCTACTTGTGGGTTTGCACCAGCGCCCAAACCTTTAGTGATATCACCACCAATTTGGATCACGCTGCTCACGCTTGTTTTACGAAGTGCTTGCGCATCAGTGTTAACACTGATGAATTCTACGCCTTCGATTGATTCACGTACCATGTGCTCAACAGCGTTACCGCCACCGCCACCAACTCCAACGACTTTAATTACTGCATCGTCAGACATTTCCATCATCGGTTCAAACATGTGTTATCTCCGTTTTTTCCTGCAACTCAGGTTAAAACTCTTTTTGTATCCAATTACGCAATTTACCAAATAAACCAGACATAGAAGGTGCTGAACGCTTAGGTTCGCTGTAATCACCTTCATCACTGATCTGACAATCTCTTGCGTAATGAAGTAAACCAACCGCCGTAGAATGATACGGCTCTTTAACATAGTCAGTTAAGCCACTAACTTCTAACGGCTTACCAACTCGAACTTGATTGCGGAAAACACGTTCCGCACACTCTACCAATCCGTCAATTTGTGCCGCTCCACCAGTGAGAACGACGCCTGCTGCAAGGTGGTGTTTAATACCTTCATCTCGTAGCTGTAATTGAACCGTATCAATAGTTTGGTTAACGAGACCCATAAGTTCAGTGTAACGTGGTTCAATCACTTCCGACAAAGTTTGTCGTTGCAAACTTCTCGATGGGCGACCACCAACACTTGGGACGTTAACAGAATCATCCTTGCTTACGAGTTCACTCAGAGCGCAACCATGGTTTACTTTTATCTCTTCAGCATCGCTCACTGGCGTGCCGAAAGCGAAGGCAATATCACTGGTTACTGCATTTCCTGCGTAGGAAAAGACTTCTGTGTGTCGAAGTGCGCCGCCAGTCCAAATGGAAATATCCATTGTACCCGCACCGATATCGACAACACACACTCCAAGCTCTCTCTCGTCTTCAGTAATTACCGCATTGCTTGAGGCAAGTCCTGAAAACACGATTTGTTCTACTGTGAGACCACATCGTTCAACAGCTTTAATAATGTTTCTCGCCATGTCGCTATGGCAAGAAATTAGGTGAACACTGACTTCCATTCGAACACCAGATAAGCCAAGTGGGTTCTTAATCCCTTCTTGATAATCAATGGTAAATTCTTGTGGGATCACGTGCAGAATTCTCTGCTCATCACCTATTTTAATTGATTTCGCGGTATGGATCGCTCGATCCATATCGTCTTGAGACACCTCTTCATCAGAGATAGTGCCCATGCCTTTTTCAATTCGGCTTGCGATATGTTTACCCGATAGCGAGATAAATACATTGCTGATTTGGCATTCCGCCATCAACTCTGCTTGATCAATAGCTCGCTGAACCGACTTAACTACCGACTCTAGGTCGTTTACACCACCTTTATCCATACCTCTGGATGGGCTTTGCCCAGAACCAATGATATTGATTTGACCATCAGGCAATATTTCACCAACCAGAGCTGATATGGTCGCAGTGCCTATATCAAGACCAACGATTATGTTGTCATCTGCGGTCTTAGTCATCTGTGCTCTCTTCTAACTCTTGCTCTGGAAACCAGCCTACAGCGGCTCCCGTATCATACCTGAGGTCGATGTAGCTCACTTGATTCGCTTTACTACCAAGTTCGTTGTAAAGCGAAATGAAGCGTTCAACACGCTCATCTAAAGAATCTTTACCTAGTTCTAAACGGATACCGTTATCTAGGATTATTTGCCAAGCGCGACGCTCATTGAGAACGAGAGAGGTAACGGTTAACCCTAGACTGTTAATCAAAGGGGTTATCTGTCGCCACTTTTCTATCACTTCTTGGCTGGTGCCGTCTGGGCCGTAAAGCTTAACTCTATCGCCCTTCAACAGGCCGATATCACCATTAAACACCTGACCATCGTCATTCAGCAGCATGTTACCGTTCCAGATTGCTGCTGCATGGTACTCAGTCAAAAATACTTTTATTGTGTCTGGCCACTGCTTACGAATGGAGACCACTGAGACCCAAGGTAACGCTTCTAAACTGTCTTGCAACACACCAATGTCTTGCGACATGAACGTTCCAATATGCTCTAGCTCGCTAAAGGCATGTTGAACATCACCAGCGGTTACGTAAGTTAAGTCGCCTTGAAGTACTATTTTGGAGAGAGGCAATCGCTGATCGTCCCACATCCAAGTCAGTGTGGTATAGAAAAGAAACCCAATGAATAGCAATACCATGACAAAAAAAGACCCGCCTAAGGCGTGTTTCTTGAGCGACGGTAAACTGAATAGGTGGCGGTTTTCGCTAAAAGTACTTTCTACCAAAGCCCGCACTCCCTGTCGTTGGTTCGCAATTCTATTCCCTATCTTCGTAATAGAGGTAAAAGCACTTACTTTAACCTATGAATTATACTGAGCAAAATCAAACTATCAAACGTTGATAATAAGATTTTTGGTCAATTTTAGGTCAATCGCAAGAAGTGAGCGATTGACCACAGTCTGTAGACAGTATTCTGTTACGCGTTCTGCATTTTATTAATGTCTAACTGTAACGATTCCAACTGCTTCGCTACTCGACCAACATCGCCTGCACCCTGCGTTAAAACAAGGTCACCGCCTTGAATTACATTGGCTAAAGCCGATGGCAGTGCGTTGATATCGGCAACAAAGATTGGATCTATCTTACCACGCCCGCGAATAGTTCGACTTAATGAACGTCCGTCTGCCCCTGCAATAGGTTTCTCACCTGCAGAATAAACATCTAACAGAATTAGGACATCAACTTGTTCAAGAACGTTCGCAAAATCATCATACAGATCGCGAGTACGGCTATAACGGTGCGGTTGGAAGATCATTACAAGACGTTTGTCAGTCCAGCCACTTCGTGCTGCTTGAATCGTCACATCAACTTCGGTTGGGTGATGACCGTAATCATCGACCAACATTGCTACGCCTTTACCTGTTTCGTACTCACCTAGGTGATCGAAACGGCGACCCGTGCCTTCGGTTCCTGCCATCGCTTTTAGAATCGCTTCATCGCTGATGTCATCTTCTGTTGCAACAGCAATCGCCGCAGATGCATTCAGTGCATTGTGACGACCCGGAATGTTTAACGTGATATCAAGGTTAGCTTTACCTTCACGTACTACCGTGAATTTGCCTTGCTGGCCTTCTTGTACGTAGTTCTCAATACGAATATCCGCATCTTCAGAGAAACCGTAAGTAATCACTTGGCGACTTACCTGAGGGATAAGCTCACGTACTACTGGATCATCAACACACATCACAGCCTGACCGTAGAATGGTAGGTTGTGTAAAAAATCAATAAACGTCTGCTTTAGCGTTTCAAAATCGCCGCCGTAGGTATCCATATGATCCGCTTCAATGTTAGTTACGATACTAACCATTGGTTGCAGATGTAAGAATGACGCATCACTCTCATCGGCTTCAGCGATAAGAATACGGCTTGAACCTAAACGTGCGTTAGTGCCTGCACTTTTCACCAAACCACCGTTTACGAAGGTTGGATCTAGACCTGCTTCCGAGTAAATCTGTGTCACTAGCGCAGTCGTGGTTGTCTTACCGTGCGTACCTGCCACAGCAATACCGTGACGAAAACGCATTAGTTCAGCCAGCATTTCTGCACGACGAACGATCGGTGTGCGCGCTTCACGAGCTGCAATAATTTCTGGGTTTTCTTCGTTGATAGCGGTTGAAACCACCACCACACTTGCGTCGGCAACGTTACTTGCTTGGTGGCCGATATAAACGGTCGCACCCTTGCTAACTAAACGATCAGTCACTGGATTTTGAGCAATATCAGAACCCGTGATCTGGTAGCCTTCATTTAGCAAGACTTCAGCAATCCCGCTCATTCCGGCACCACCAATACCAATGAAGTGGATAGATTTAACACGGCGCATCTCTGGCACCATTGCACGGATTTGCGCTAAGTCTTGGGTATGTTCAATCGTCATCAATTCAATCTCATTATTTTGCTAAAGCTTTAATCGCTTCAGCGACGGTCACATCAGCATCAAGCTTGGCGGCTTGACGAGCTTTTGTTGCCATCATTTTTAATTCATTTCTATCAAGCTGCGCGATAGTGTTCGCTAGCTTATCAGCCGTTAGTTGAGGCTGTTCAATCATTAACGCTGCGCCACATTCAACTAAATGGTCGGCATTCAACGCTTGTTGTCTGTCTTTGTGCATAAACGGAACGAAGATAGATCCGACACCTGCCGCAGACACTTCTGATACGGTTAATGCACCTGAGCGACACACTAATAGATCTGCCCACTCATAAGCTTGCGCCACATCATCAATAAATTCAGTCACTTGAACATTATCTACAGAATGTGATTTGTATTGCTCAATGACTTGCTGTTGATTGTTCTTACCCGCTTGGTGCATCACAGTGAAGCCTTCACCAAGCCGCGCCATTGTTACTGGCAAGGTATCGTTCAGGATTCTGGCGCCCTGACTGCCGCCCATAACCAAGATGCGGATATCACCATCACGCTCAGCCATGCGTTGCTCGGGTTCAGCTAAGGCAACCACATCTTCGCGTACTGGGTTACCCACCACTTCTGCGGTAGGGAAAGCACCAGGGAAAGCTTGGAAAACCTTTTTAGCAATCTTAGACAGCCATTGGTTGGTTAAACCTGCCACTGCATTTTGTTCATGCAGAACCACTGGAATGCCAGACAACCATGCCGCGATACCACCCGGGCCACTCACGTAACCACCCATGCCAAGCACCACATCAGGTTGCCATGCTTTGATGTGTTGTCTTGCTTGAAGTATGGCATTAATAATCTGGAACGGCGCTTTAATTAACTTGCTAATGCCTTGACCACGCAGGCCTTTCACCTTGATGAAGTCGATCTCAATACCATGTTTTGGTACCAAATCCGCTTCCATCCTGTCTGCCGTTCCTAACCAGCGAATTTCCCAACCTTGTTGCTGAAGCTTTTTAGCTACCGCTAACCCTGGGAAAACGTGACCGCCAGTACCACCAGCCATCACTAAAAGTTTTTTGTTTTGTTTCATAACGTTAGATTCTTATTCTACTAATTCGTTTTGATTATCGGCTTGTTCTTTTTGTTGCATTCGGCATTCGTGATCGATACGCAGCAGCATAGACACCGCCACCGACATCACGATAAGACTTGAACCACCATAACTGATCAACGGCAAGGTTAGACCTTTGGTTGGGACGATGCCTGAAGCTGCACCCACGTTAACAAGCGTCTGAAATGCAAACCAAATACCGATACCAAATGCTAGATAACCACTGAATACTTGGTCATTTTCAAAGGCCTTTTTACCAATAAAAATGGCTTTAAAAACCAAGCTAAAGATGAGTATCAACACTAAGGTCACGCCAACAAAACCCAATTCTTCTGCCAACACAGCAAATACAAAATCGGTGTGTGCTTCGGGTAGGTATTCGAGTTTCTGAATTGAGTTACCGAGCCCTTGTCCCATCCAATCACCACGGCCGAAAGCCATCAATGACTGAGTTAACTGGTAACCACTACCGAACGGGTCGTTCCAAGGTTCCCAGAATGAAGTAACACGTCGAACACGATAAGGCTCTATAACAATCAAACCGACGACCGCAGCAATACCTGCCACCATCAAGGCGATAAACTGTGAAAGCTTGGCACCCGCAATGAATAGCATGCCAAACAGAGTCACTAGCATTACGACCACGGTACCTAAATCGGGCTGGCCGAGCAGCAGCACGGCGAAAGCGCCGAACACCATGATCGGTTTACCAAAACCACCGAAGAAGGTTTTTCTCACTTCATCTTGTTTACGAACCAAGTAGCCCGCCATAAAGATAAACAGCGATAACTTGGCGACTTCAGCAGGTTGTAAGTTAAATAGTCCTAATGGGATCCAACGCGATGCGCCGTTAACCGACTTACCGACGGCTAGTACCACAATCAGCAAGAAGAAGGACAAGCCCAGTAGATACATACTGTATTGAAACCAACGCTGCATCGGGATTTGCAATATGACGCTGGAGACACCTAACGCCAACACAAGGAAGATGGCATGACGGAACATAAAGTGAAACGGCTGATCGGTTAAACGAGCACTGATAGGAAACGAAGCCGATGTTACCATCACTAAGCCCGTCAGCATCAGTCCAAGAGCAATCCATACCAATTGACGATCGTAAAGCGCCTCTGGTGTGGCACGGTTAAGCCATTGCCAAATAGATTGATTGATCTCTTTCACTCTTTGCACTGAATGTTAGTCCTTCAACACGTTAGGCATACTCATGAGCAAGTTCAGTGAACGCATCACCTCTTGCCATGAAGTTATTAAATTGATCGAAGCTGGCACACGCTGGGGACAACATCACCATATCACCGGCAACTAACTGCTTTGAGATACTCTCGATAATGTCACCCATAGTTTCAAACGTCTTAGACGATGAGTGTAACGGCATAAATTGCGCTGCATCTTCACCAAAACAACACAGTTGAACGCGCTCTAGTTGCGACAACACAGGCTTAAGCTCGCTAAAGTCGGCACCTTTACCAACCCCACCAACCAGAAGATACAAAGTACCTTGGTACTCTAAACCCGACAGAGCCGCCAATGTACTGGCTACGTTGGTTGCTTTCGAGTCGTTAACCCATTTGATTTCGCGTTTGTCAGCCACTACTTGGCAGCGATGCGTCAAACCATTGTAGGCCTTCAAGGCTTCAAGGCTTTTGCTGTAATCAATACCGACTTGTTTAAGCAGTGCTAGCGAGACTAACGCATTTGCCACATTGTGACGTCCAACCAATGTTAAATCTTGGGTAGCAAGTACAGGTTTACCGTTATCCATTAGCCATTCAATGCCGTCAACTGTCGCGACACCAAACTCTTGGTCGTCGAGTCCGAATGTGACTAATGACATGCTGTGGTCTGGATACGTCTCTTTATCGTCGCGGTTTACAATCGCATATTGAGCATTATTAAAGATTCTTAGCTTGGCATCGCGGTAATCGGCCATGCCTTGGTAGCGATCCATATGGTCTTCTGACAGATTCAGAAATGCTGCTGCTGCTAAGTTTAGGCTTGATGTTGTTTCTAACTGAAAGCTTGAAAGCTCCAGAACATATAAATCGGCATCAAGCTCTAGAAGGTCTAAGGCAGGAATACCGATGTTGCCACCGACACCGACATTCAAACCCGTAGCCTTAGCAAGCACACCAGTAAGGTCAGTCACGGTGCTCTTGCCGTTAGAACCCGTGATAGCTACAACGGGTTTGTCTACCGCCCAGCCAAACAGTTCAATATCACCAACAACCGGAGTACCCGTTTGAATAACATCTTGAATTTCAGGGGTCGCGAGTGCGATACCTGGGTTAGCAACCACCAAATCAGCTTCCGCTAACCATTGGCTATTCCAACTTCCAGAATGTAGCTCTACCGATTCAGGTAAAGATTCCTTTCCTGGTGGTAGCTCTCGCGTATCAATCACCTTCACATGCGTATGAGGTTGATATTTTACGAGATGTTTAACGACAGAGAGCCCGGTAATACCGAGCCCCACAACCACTACATTTTGAATATTTTGCCAACGTTCCATTTAAACAAGATGCTCTTAATAGTTTTAAAGAGCCCCTACTCAGAGGCTCACACAGGATTAACG
Organism: Vibrio sp. 10N.261.46.A3; assembly: GCF_041472995.1. NCBI lineage: Bacteria > Pseudomonadati > Pseudomonadota > Gammaproteobacteria > Vibrionales > Vibrionaceae > Vibrio > Vibrio sp. 10N.261.46.A3. The sequence goes on from NZ_JBFRRH010000003.1 coordinate 86,248, forward strand.
AACTTTCAGTGTCGCTAGGCCAACCAGTACTAATACCATAGAGATGATCCAAAAACGCACGATTACACGCGGCTCTGGCCAACCTTTCAGTTCATAGTGGTGGTGAATCGGTGCCATGCGGAAAATACGCTGACCACGCAATTTGTAAGAGCCTACCTGCAGAATCACTGACAAAGTTTCCATTACAAACACACCGCCCATGATAACCAGTACCAACTCTTGGCGAACTAACACAGCAATCACACCCAATGCACCGCCCAGTGCTAGCGAGCCAACATCGCCCATGAATACTTGTGCTGGGTAGGTGTTGAACCATAGGAAACCTAGGCCTGCACCGACGATAGCAGTACATACAACCACAAGCTCAGATGTGTATGGGATGTATGGAATGTGTAGATATGCCGCGAAGTTAACGTTACCTGTCGCCCATGCAATCACAGCAAAACCAGCAGCAACCATCACCGTTGGCATAATCGCCAAACCATCTAGGCCATCTGTTAGGTTCACCGCGTTACTGGTACCCACAATAACAAAATAAGTCAGTACGATGTACAGTAAACCTAATTGTGGCATCACATCTTTAAAGAAAGGAACCACCAGTTGGGTTGCTGCAGTATCGTGTCCGTGAGCATATAGAGCAAACGCCACAACCAATGCAATAGCCGATTGCCAGAAGTACTTCCAACGCGCAATCAAGCCGTCTGTATTTTTACGAACCACTTTACGGTAGTCATCAACAAAGCCAACCGCACCGTAACCGCCAAGGACAACCAATACCGCCCAAACGTAAGGGTTAGAAAGATCAGCCCACATTAATACCGTAATAATGATCGCAGCTAGGATCATCACGCCGCCCATGGTTGGTGTACCACGTTTGCTAAAGTGAGATTCAGGACCGTCGTTACGAACAACTTGGCCAATTTGTAGCATTTGCAGACGCTCAATTAAACGAGGTCCCATCCACAGCGACAGACATAAAGCCGTCAAAATACTCGCGATTGCACGAAACGATAGGTATTCGAACAAACGGAAAAAAGAAAGGTGTGGCTGTAGTAGCTCTGCAAGCCAAATTATCATGAAAAGTTCTCCTTTAAAGCAGCGGCTATTTTACTCATTCCTGCACTATTCGCGCCTTTTACCAACAAGGTATGTGACGCGTTTTCTGGCAAGCATAAGTGCTGCTCTATGTGCGCGATCATCGCTTGATGCGTTGCGAAGTGGGTACCATTACAGACCTCACTAATCACCTTGGTATCATCACCGTAAGTGAGTACATGCTCAAAAGCGAATGGGGCAGCATATTCACCGACTTGACGGTGAAGTGCAAGGCTTTCGTCGCCTAATTCAGCCATATTGCCTAAAATCAGCCAACGTTGACCTTTGAAGCTCGACAGCAGTTTGGCTGCCGCCTTCATCGCGGGTACGCTGGCGTTATAACTGTCATCGATCAACTTGATATTCTGACTTAATTGTTGAACCTCAACTCGCCCTTTGACAGAGATAAGGTTCGCTAAGCCATTTTTTACTTCTTCAAGCGTGGCACCAAACTGAATGCTCAACGCTGCTGCGGCCAACGCATTCGCTACGTTATGCTGACCGATAATGCCAAGCTCAACCGGCATAGCGCCTTGCGGTGTTTGCATCTCAAAGCAAGCTTCGCCCTGCTCATTAATGCGAATATGCTTAGCAAAGTAATCTGCCGTGCTGTCGCTTTCTGAAAATGTCAGTACCGTTTTATCTGCGAGTACTTCATTCCAGAAGTTGCCACCATTGCTTTCTAGATTAACAATAGCAGTATCACCAGCAGCAAGCCCCTGAAAGATTTCACCTTTCGCTTGTTTAACACCATCAATTGAGCCAAAGCCCTCTAGATGCGCGGCTGCGACGTTATTCACCAACGCCACCTGTGGTTTCACAAGCTGCGTGGTATAGGCGATTTCACCAATGTGGTTCGCGCCCAGTTCTATCACGGCAAAGTCGTCATTGGGTTCACTGCGCAGCAAGGTTAGTGGTACACCAATATCATTATTGAAGTTACCCGCCGTAAACAGCACCTTGCCACGTTGTTGCAGAATGCTCGCCACCATCTCTTTGACGGTTGTTTTGCCACAGCTTCCTGTTATCGCCATGGTTGGCACGTCACATTGTTTGTGGATCCAAGCACTTAGCCGACCTAAAGCAAGTTTAGTGTCTTCAACAACAACTTGAGTAATATTTAGGTCAAGTTTTCGTTCGACTAACAACGCGCTCGCATTTGCCTCAACCGCTTGATGACAAAAGTCATGCGCATCGAAACGTTCTCCGAAGATAGCAACAAACAATGCGCCTTCTTCAACGGTGCGAGTGTCGGTAGAAACGGCATTAATTACAGCACTGTTTGAGTTACCAGCCTCAATCAACTCGCCGCTGACCGCTGAACAAATCTGTTCGAGTGATACATCAATCATTATGAAATACCTAAAAGTTGAAGCGCAGACTCTCGATCTGAGTAATGGATCGTTTCGTCTTTTAATACTTGGTAATCCTCATGGCCTTTACCAGCCAAAAGAATAATGTCATTGCTGTCTGCCTGTTCAAGCGCGAACTTAACCGCTTGATAGCGATCGTGTTCCACAAATGCAGATTCAGGTTTGCTTAAGCCTGCCAGCATGTCTTTGACAATCAAGGCAGGATCTTCGCTACGAGGGTTGTCATCTGAAATAATGATTTTATCGGCGAACTGCTCTGCGGTCGCTGCCATCATTGGACGCTTACCCGTGTCACGGTCACCGCCGCAGCCAAAGATAGCCCATAGTTTTCCAGAACAGTGAACTCGCAATGCTGCTAATGCTTTTTCTAAAGCGTCTGGCGTATGCGCGTAATCGACAACCACTTTTGCTTTGTTCGGCACTTGGAACAGTTCCATACGACCAATCACAGGTTGCAGCTGAGGCGCAGTGTCGACCAAGATTTGCTTATCGATACCTAATGACAGCAAGGTCGCAAAGGCAACCAGTACGTTTGATGCGTTGAACTGACCAATTAATTGAACAGAAAGATCGCCTTGTCCCCAACTACCATCGAAAGAGAGCTTAATCCCAGTTTCTGCATAGGCAACATCAGATGCCCATACCGACTGTTGGTAGCCCGTTAATGGAAGTAATGAAACAGCAATCGCATTCGATAAATCTTTCATCCAAGCTTTGCCCACTTCATCATCAACATTTATCACAGCGTGCTTGCATTTGTGCTCAGTAAACAGGCTCTTCTTAGCTAAAGCGTACTCTTCCATCGTGCCATGGTAATCAAGATGATCACGGCTCAAATTAGTGAATACACCGACTTCGAAGTCCAAGGCTTTAACGCGACCTTGCACCAAGCCATGAGAAGATATTTCCATAGCTGTGTAAGCCGCGTTTTCTTTCGCTAACTCACTCAGTGTGCGTTGTATTTCAATCGCACTACCTGTGGTATTCGCCGCGGTTTTTAGATGGTCTAAAAAGCCATTACCCGTGGTGCCCATTACCGCAGAGCGTTGACCAACAAGATCAAGCCATTGAACAATCAATTGAGTGATGGTGGTTTTGCCATTGGTGCCGGTAACACCAATCAACTTAGTCGCTTGAGAAGAGTAAACACGACCGGCCAACTCAGATAACACCAAGTTAAGGTCTTTAATGTAAACAACCGGAACAGCGTCCAACCACTCAATCAGACCATGGGCCTTTTCAGCACCAGCTTGTGCGATAACGGCATTGGCTCCCTGTGCGACCGCTTTGTCGATGAAACGACGGCCATCAACAGCATGCCCAACTACAGCAACAAAAATATCGCCGCCTTTGATGGCACGGCTATCCAACTCCAACTGTTCAACGGCAATCGCATCCAGCTCAGGTGAACTAAAGTCACCCCAAGGAGAAAGTAAAGATGACAGCGTGAGGCTATTACTCATATTGAATCCTGATTGGCTCTATTCTTGAAACTTGTTTTCATCAGCAGGGACATTCAGTATTTGCAGTGCACCCTTCATGATTTCAGAAAAAACGGGGGCAGCAACTGAACCGCCATAGTAAAGGTCACCTTGAGGCTCATTGACCACAACAACCAGCGCGACTCTTGGGTCACTAACCGGGGCAAAACCTGCGGTAATCGCAATGTATTCGTCACTGTATCCGCCCGCTTCAGCCTTACGAGAAGTACCCGTTTTTGCTGCAACTCGGTAACCAGGAACGGCCGCTCTTGTTGCTGTGCCGCCTTTTTGAGTCACCCCTTCGAGCATATTCAAAACCAGTTCAGCGTTCTCACGCTTGATGATCTGCTTAGAAAAGTCTTGGTCGTTACTCTTAATAATATGAATCGGTTCATACATACCTTTGTTGGCTAGCGTCGCATACGCATGGGCCAACTGCATCGGTGTCACAGACAAACCGTAACCGAATGATAATGTTGCAATTTCAAACTTAGACCAGCGACGACGATTCGGGAAAATACCGCTCGTTTCACCGATCAAGTTCAGCCCTGACATTTCGCCTAGACCAACAGAACTGTACATCCCAAGCAGGGCTTCTAAAGGCATGTTAAGTGCCAACTTCGCCACACCGATGTTACTCGACTTCTTGAGGATCAGCGCTAAATCAGCCTTACCGACTTTAGAAGAGTCTCGCACACGACTACCACCGATCTGCATGATGCCGTTGCCGGTATCAATAACGATATCTGGATCTGCCGTACCGTTCTCTAGCGCCGCCAAAACCACAAAAGGTTTCACGGTAGAACCGGGCTCCATCGCATCGGTAAGTACGCGGTTACGCATCTTAAAACTTTGTAAGTCAGCACGATTGTTCGGGTTATAAGAAGGCGCATTAACCATCGCCAACACAGCGCCGGTTTTTACATCCAACAAAATAGCAGAGCCAGAAGTCGCCTTGTGATCGGCCACCGCCTGTTTAATCGCTCGGTAGGCGATCGCTTGTAATCGTTGATCGATCGTTAGCTCGAGTGGTTTGCCTTCTTCACGCTCTTCTAAAGCAATGTTTTCAACAACGCGTCCGTAGCGGTCTTTACGAATCGTTCGCTTACCCGCCTCGCCTGTGAGCCATTTATCATAGCTGCGCTCAACGCCTTCTAGGCCATGTCCATCAATGCCGGTAACACCGATAAGGTGCGCACTGACTTCGCCTGCAGGATAGTAACGTCGAGATTCCGCTTTCAGACCAACACCCACCAGCTTAAGCTCACGGATATACTTAGCCATTGCAGGGCTAACTTGTCTTTGCAGGTAAATAAATCGGCGGGATTTGTTGCTAGAGATCTTGTCGATCATCGATTGTCGCTCTAAGCCGAGTACATCGGCTAACGCGTACCAACGATCAATTTGGGCCATGCCGTTTTTATCGAAAATGGTTTTTGGATCGGCCCATACCGCTTCAACTGGAACACTCACAGCAAGCGGCTCGCCATTGCGGTCTGAAATAATACCGCGAGCAGAAGGAATTGCCTTAACACGTACCGAGCGAAGGTCGCCCTGACGAATTAAGTTATCTGGCTCAATGATTTGGATGTAAGCCACACGACCAACCAGTGCAGCAAAGGCAAGAAACACGAAAGCAATAACGACGTTGAAACGCCATTTAATAAGAATTGGATCCGAGTCCTTTTCGCTCTTCACTCGCTCTTTCGTTGGTTTCTTAACGGTTTTTGCGGGTGCTTTTTCCTTTTTACCGGTCATTTCAGTGTGATCACAACTTCTTTTTCAGAGTCTGGACGTTTCATGTCTAGCTCTCGTTTTGCCGATGCTTGAACACGACTATGTTCAGCCAGAGCTGTCTCTTCAAGCATTAAATTTCGCCACTCATCATCAAGCTGTTCTCGCTCCACCAATGCCGTGTCTTTTTGCGTGATCGCCTGACGTGACATATGTGTCGTAAGAACGACCCCCATCGCACTCGCAAAGATACAGATCAGAAGCATCAATGGGACCTTGCCCACTGAGATCAAATCAAAAAATATTATCTTGGCTAAGTTAGGTTTGGAGGTCTTCATTGACTATAGCTTTTCTGCGATTCGTAGTACTGAACTGCGCGAACGAGTATTCTCATCCACTTCATCTTTAGAAGGCTTGATCGCTTTACCAACAGGCTTAAGATCAGCACTGCCTAGCGCTTTGATCTGCTCTTCTGTTAATGGCAGGCCATGTGGTACTTGCGGGCCTTGGCTCTCTTTACGGATAAAGCGCTTCACCATGCGGTCTTCAAGTGAGTGGAAGCTGATAACAGACAAACGGCCTTCAGGAGCAAGAATGCTTGCTGCGCCTTTCAGGGCTGTATCGATCTCTTCAAGTTCACTGTTGATGTAGATACGGAATGCTTGGAAGGCACGTGTTGCTGGGTGCTTTTTCTCTTTGAAGCTTTTTGGAGCTACATCCGAGATAAGCTTAGCCAACTGACCAGTACGCGTTAGTGGTTCGTTCTCTTCATTCTCTTGATAAGCAATGATGCCTTTCGCGATACGACGAGCGTGTTTGTCTTCACCGAACTCACGAATAACCCATGTGATGTCATCAAGATCGGCTTCAACTAACCACTGAGAGACAGGAATACCCGTTGTTGGATCCATACGCATATCAAGCGGGCCGTCTTTCATGAAGCTAAATCCACGCTCAGCGTCATCTAACTGTGGTGAAGAAACACCTAGATCCAGTAAAACGCCATCCACTTGACCGACTAAGTCATAACGCTCTGCATATTCAGCCATACCTGAGAAAGGGCCGTGAATAATCGTAAAACGAGGGTCATCAATCTTTTGTGCTTCTGCAATCGCTTGTGGATCGCGGTCGATACTAAAGAGTCGTCCATTCTCGCCCAGTTTAGACAGGATTGTACGGCTGTGACCACCACGGCCAAAGGTACCATCGATGTAGGTACCGTCAGGTTTGATCGCAAGCCCGTCAATAGATTCGTTAAGCAATACTGAAATATGTTTGAATGCTTCTGTCATAGTCTTCTCAGTGAGTGGATTGAGCCATTAGTTCGGCAATAATTTGTTCTATTAACGTTTTAGTGTACTGATTTCACGCCGTATCTCCACCATATTGTGTATAGGCTTTTGGAATTTTTGACCCCAGCTCATATCAGGGTGAAGGATTCTAAGGAAATCTAAATAATTTACGTCAATATAAAGCAAAAAACCCATCACTACTGTTAAGTAATGATGGGTTCTTTATATAGGTGGAGTTGACACATACGCCGGGTTCTGTTCCGCTTGCGCGGCGGTAACCATTCGTCTAGGCCTGCAATCGCTCACAGGCTCAAGCAATCTACCCGCCCCCATACGCGAGCAACGCAATGTGAGGGCCTATTTGATCTTGCTCCGGGTGGAGTTTACCTTGCTACGAACTGTTGCCAGTCGCACGGTGCGCTCTTACCGCACCCTTTCAGCCTTACCTGTGCCCCTTCCGAAGAAATGAGGCCATCGGCGGTCTTCTCTCTGCTGCACTTGTCGTGGGCTCGCGCCCCCCAGACGTTATCTGGCACCCTGCTCTATGGAGCCCGGACGTTCCTCCCCTCTACCAGTCTCCCGAAGGACTTCAACGTCAGTTTCCCGAAGGACCTCAACGTCAGTCTCCCGAAGGACATCAGCAAAGCAGCGATTACCCGTTCAACTCCGAGGGCGGATTGTATAGAGATTAGGGAGCAGTGTCTAGCGAGATCACAAATATGCTGCAAACCTCTAAGCAACTGCGTGATTTTTACACAATTCAGACAAAAAAAGAGGAATGACGGCAATACCATCACTCCTCACAAGCTTTTCAATACAGGTTAGCTACTCTATAAAGAGGTTTCTAGTTGTCTAGATGCTCTAGGCCCCATTTGTATAAAGCGTTCTTTTTCAGATTGTAGATTTCTGCCGTCATCGCCGCCGCTTTTTTAAGCGGCAGTTCTTTGGTTAGAATGCCTAGTGTGCGAGTCGCTTCGTCTGGCAGTTCTGTGCTCGCTTCTTCACGGTGGCCGTGAATCAGTAACACCATCTCACCGCGTTTACGGTTCGCGTCTTCTTCAATCCACTCAATAAGCTCACCAAGTGGCAGCCCTTGGATGGTTTCGAAGGTTTTGGTTAGCTCACGCGCCAATACAACCTCACGGTCAGGGCCAAGAATCTCGAACATATCTTGCAGAGAGTCTGAAATACGGTGGGGTGATTCATAGAAGATGCACGTGCGCTCTGCTTTTGCGATCTCTAAGAACTTGTCTTTACGACCTTTGCTCTTTGGCGGTAAGAAGCCTTCAAAGCTGAAACGATCTGACGGTAAACCAGAAGCACTTAACGCGGTAATCACAGCACAAGCACCAGGAAGTGGCACAACTCTCACACCCGCTTGACGACATTGTGAGACAAGATGGTAACCTGGGTCACTAATTAAAGGAGTACCCGCATCAGAGACTAATGCGATAGACTGACCTTCTAATAACCTTTCGACTAGAACTTGCGCTTTAGTTTGTTCATTATGATCATGTAAAGCGAACGTTCTGGTTGATATATTGAAGTGAGCAAGCAGCTTACCCGTGTGGCGTGTGTCTTCGGCTGCAATAACATCGACACTTGATAAAATTTCAATTGCTCTTTGAGTGATATCTCCCAAATTTCCGATTGGGGTTGGCACAATGTAGAGAGTTGGGCTCTCTGTGAGCAAGGTTTTGTTATCTGTCATTTGTTTACCATCACTTCAACGATTAATATAGATACAAATTTATACGGAATTTAAAGAACTCATGGCAACGATGAACCATAAGAGACTCAGTGTACCACGCTTACTAACTCCAATTGCATTAGCAATTACATTGGCGGCTTGTTCTTCAGGTCCTCAAGCACCAACGAGCGTTGATATTACACTAGATCCAGCGCAATCAACTGAAAGTTACATGATGCAGGCGGATAGTAGCAAAGGAAGTCTACAAAACGACTGGTTAATCATGGCGCTTAAGGCTTCTGTACAAGCTGGAAAAACCGATCAAGCAACTCTGCTTATTAAACGCTTAGCAAAACAAGAGCTGAGCGAAACGCAACAAGCGGAATGGCAATTAGCTCGCGCTCAACTGTTGGTGAATAACTCGCAGCCTGAACAAGCTTATAGCCAACTGAACTTCCAGCCTTGGTGGAAACTTCCGAACGAGCAGTGGAAAGATTATCACGAGATACGCGCGAACATTTCTGAAATGCAAAGCGAGTATTTTGAAGCAAGCCGTGAGTTAGTTCTTTATTCAGAGTATCTAGACGCTGACGACGAGCTCCAACAACAAGCTGCTGACCGTATTTGGCAGAACCTAAATAGCTACTCTCAATATGAGATTCTAGAGCTTAAGACGTCGCCTACAGAAGACGTTCTTGCAGGTTGGTTACAGCTGGCGATTTACATGAAGACGCTGAATTCAAACCTCCCAAACCTGCAGGAAACCCTGTCTGATTGGCTAGCAGAGAATCCTCAGCACCCAGCAGCGACATACACACCTCAGGCGATCACTGACATCTTGGCGCTAGAGATCAGCAAGCCAACCAGCACTGCACTATTACTGCCTCTAACCGGTAAGTACGGCAAGCAGGCACAACTTGTGCGTGACGGTTTCATCTTTGCGATGATGAATGACAAAGAGCGCGAAGAAGATGCAACGCTGACGGTAATGGATACCAACGTGCAAAGTGCCGCTGAGATTAAAGCGACACTGGAAGAGAATAACGTTGATTTCATCGTTGGCCCGCTGATCAAGAGCAACATCACTAAGCTTCAGCAAGCGCAGAAAAACCACGAGAACTCGATTCCAGCTTTAGCTCTGAACATTCCTACGCAACTAGAACCAGATACCAACATTTGTTATCTCGCTCTATCGCCAGAGCAAGAAGTCGCTCAGGCAGCGAAACACCTATTTGCTCAAGGCTACAAGTACCCGCTTATCCTTGCGCCAAGAGGACGTTTAGGTGAGCGTGTTGAGCAAGCGTTTAAAGAAGAGTGGAAAAAATACAGCAGCAACGATGTGGCTATCAGCTTGTTCTCTGACAAACGCCAACTGCAACGCAATGTGAATCAGGTATTCGGCTTGCAAGAGAGCCAACAGCGTATCGCTCAAATGGACGGGTTACTGAACCTAGACCTAGAAACCGAGCCACGCAGCCGTCGCGATATCGATTCTGTCTACATTGTGGCTAAGAACTCAGAGCTAACGCTAATCAAACCCTTCATTGAAGTTGCAATTAACCCAGATGCGAGCCAACCCGATCTGTTCTCAAACTCACGCAGCAACAGCGGTGATAAGCAGTATGAAGACCTAACCGGCGTGTTCTACAGCGACATCCCACTATTGGTTGAGAACAAAAACGAGCTTAATAAAGAGCTAAACGACCTATGGCCTGCACACTCAAACGGCCAAAAGCGTCTGCAAGCACTGGGAATGGATGCATACTACCTAATGGATGCACTGCCACAGATGAAAGCCGTACAGGGTTACAGCATTCCAGGTGAAACGGGTGTGCTAACCATCGATAACAACTGTGTCGTTCAACGTGAAATCAGCTGGGCAGAGCATGGGGCTTTTTAGCCGAAAGTTCCTATCCAAACCAAGTATCACCCACAAGCAAGTGGGTGATAAATACGAGACCGTGGCAAAATCTTATCTGATTAACCACGGTTTATCGTTAATAGAAGAAAACTTCATAGCAAAATGTGGCGAGATTGATCTTATAATGCGCCATAACAATACCGTTGTGTTTGCTGAGGTAAAATACCGCAAGCAAACCCGCTACGGACATGCCGCCGAAATGGTGACTGCCAAGAAGTCACAGAAACTGCTCAAAACAGCCAATGTTTGGCTTATGCAGCAAGGCTTGTCGGTGCACTCTACAGATTTCAGGTTTGATATTGTTGCCATTGAAGGGCCGAATGACACTATCGACTGGATTCAAAACGCGATTACCCAAGGATAAACATGCTAGACAGCATTAAAGAAAGTTTCACAGAAAGTATTCAAATCCAAATTGCGGCTGCAGAAGCTCTGCCTGACGCAATCACGCATGCCGCTCAAGCAATGGTTGCGACCTTGCTTAACGGAAACAAAATTCTTTGTTGTGGTAATGGTGGTTCGGCGTCGAATGCTCAGCAATTTGTATCGTGCCTACTCAACCGGTTTGAAACAGAGCGCCCTAGCCTCCCAGCAATGGCACTCACAGCAGACAACACCACGCTAACGGCTGTGGCTAACGACTACCACTATGAAGAGATCTTCTCTAAGCAGGTGCGTGCATTCGGTCAAACTGGCGATATTCTGTTGGCTATCTCGACTAGCGGTAACAGCAAGAACATCATCAAGGCAATGGAAGCGGCGGTAACTCGCGACATGACAATTATCGCCTTTACCGGTAAAGATGGTGGTGAGATGGCAGGTTTGCTTGGTGAACACGATGTAGAGATTCGTATCCCTTCACACCGTACAGCGCGCATTCATGAAGTACACATGGTGACACTACACTGCCTATGTGACCTAATCGATCAAGTACTCTTCCCTGCTCACGAAGAGTGATATACGGAGCATCACAATGAAATCATTAATCTCTATGAGGCTGTTTAAGCTGATTAGTGTTTCGCTACTTACACTGTCTCTGTCTGGTTGTGCTGGCATTTTCATTGCTGGTGCTGCAACCACTGCAAACCTAGTCACAGATACGCGAACAACCAAAGAGATTTGGAACGACAACAACATTGAATTTGAAGTTGCAGCGATTACCAATAAACAACCATTCCGTGGCAACGTACGTGTCACCGCAAGCTCATACCGAGGTTCGGTGGTACTGATGGGGCAAGCGACCACAGATTCAGAACGTCGCGCTTTTGAAAACCAAGCCAAAGAAGTGGCTGGCGTTGAGAGCATCCACAATCAGGTTCGAGTGAAAGAACCTTTATCTGTGAGCGCTATCAGTAAAGACAGCTGGATTACCACTAAGGTGAAATCAGCTCTGCTTGCGAATGCTGAGCTTAACGGCATCAAAGTAAAAGTAATTACTGAGGATTCTGAAGTATTCCTGCTTGGACTCGTGACTCGAGAGCATGCCGATATCGCGACAGAAGTGGCGCGTAATATCTCTGGCGTAAAACAGGTCATTCGAGCATTTGAATACGGTGAAGAAGAGACGGCTGTTAACTAGCCGTAAGCCAGTCAATTAAATGCTATATAGCAGAAAAGAAAAAGCAGCGACGAGTCGCTGCTTTTTTATTTGGTTCGTTATTTAACTAACGTTATTTGATAACACGAAGGCTTGGGCGACCTTTCGCTGGACGAGGTGGCTCAGGATCTGAGTCAGGCTCTTCAGCATCTACGTCTGCCGTTGCTACGCTCAAAGATGGGCCTTTTTCTTGTTCTTCAAAAGGACTTTCTTCAATCCCTTCTTCAAACGCTTCCATGTAAGCCTCTTCAGGTTCAAACATGGTACCAGCACCATTTTCACGAGCATAAATCGCTTGTACTGCGTAAAGCGGAACGATCACAGAGTGTGGACGACCACTAAAGCGAGCACTAAACGTCACAGCTTCATTACCCAGTTCAAGTTGTCCAACCGCACGAGGCGCGATGTTCAGAATAATCTGACCATCTTGAACAAACTCTTCTGGAACTCGCACGCCCGGTAATGTTGCTTCAACAACAAGGTGTGGAGTTAGTTCGTTATCAACCAGCCACTCATAAAATGCACGAAGCATGTATGGTCGGCGTGGAGTCATATTAGAAATATCCATAAACGCTTAGCGAACGAGTCGCATCTCACGCTCAGCTTCAGTTAAAGAAGCTAGGAATGAATCACGTTCGAATACGCGGTTCATGTAAATCTTAAGCTCTTTAGAACCAGGACCAATTAGTTCGATACCAAGCTCAGGTAAACGCCATAATAGCGGAGCTAGGTAACAATCAATTAGGCTAAACTCTTCGCTCATGAAGTATTCATACTCAGCGAAGATAGGAGCAAGAGTCAGTAGGTCGTTGCGCAGTTTAACGCGAGCTGCTTCAGATTCTTCAGCGTTGCCTTTAACGATCTTCTCTGCAACTGAATACCAGTTACGCTCAATGCGGTACATCATTAGACGGCTGTTACCACGAGCAACCGGGTATACAGGCATCAACGGTGGATGAGGGAAACGCTCATCTAGGTATTCCATGATGATCTTTGAGTCATATAGAGCAAGCTCACGATCAACAAGAGTAGGTACTGATTTGTACGGGTTCAGTTCAACAAGCTCTGCTGGTAGATTTTTTTCATCAACCAACTCAACTTCAACACTTACGCCTTTTTCAGCAAGAACGATGCGCACCTGATGGCTATACATATCAGAAGCACTTGAGAAAAGAGTCATTACAGAACGTTTATTGGCAGCTACAGCCATGGAGCCCTCCAGTACACTTTAAATAAAAACAATGGAGGCCTAAAGCCTCCATTGAACATTAACATAATTTGGGAATTAGCACGGTATTATAGCACAATTAGTGCACATCACGCCAATACTCTTTCTTCAGCAAAATCACGATGATAGTGAAGATTACTAAGAAGGCCATTACCCACCAACCCATAGCGTGACGCTCAAGTTGAACTGGGTCGCCCGAGTAAACCAAAAAGTTAACAAGGTCACGAACCGCTTCGTCGTATTCACCAGCACTTAATTCGCCAGAGCCGTCAGTCTCAGTGCCAACAACAACCGTCACTTCCTCGCCATCTACCATATGAGTATCGTAGATTGGTGTTGGGATACCTTGCAGTTCTTCAAGAACGTGCGGCATACCAACGCTTGGGAAGACAATGTTGTTCACGCCAAATGGACGAGACGGATCTTCATAGAAAGTACGAAGGTAAGTGTACAGCCAGTCTGCGCCACGAACACGAGCAACCAATGTTAGGTCTGGTGGCGGAGCACCAAACCAACTTGCCGCTTGATCAGAAGGCATAGCATTAACCATCAAGTCACCAATTTTCGCTTCAGGGTCAAAAATCAGATTTTCCTTCATAAGATCAACGGGGATCTCTAAATCATTCGCAACACGTTCATAGCGCTGGTACTGCGTTGAGTGACAAGCGAAACAGTAGTTCATGAACATCTTAGCGCCATTTTGCAATGAAGCTTTGTCTGTTAAATCATTGTTCGCTTTGTCTAATGGTACGTTTGCACCCGCTGCCATTGCCAGTGACGGCAACATAGCAAATAAAATTACAATCCACTTTTTCATTTGAATGTCACCCTTTCTGGTAATGGTTTCGTCGCTTCATTTTTACTGTAGAACCACAGTAGAACGAAGAACATGAAATAACCTAAGCTAAAGATTTGAGCAAGTAGCGTGTATGTTGGCGTTGCTGGAAGCGCACCAAGTACACCAAGCGCAATAAAGCTTATTGTGAATTGGATGATGTTAATCAAATGCAGTTTGCTACGGTAACGGTAAGAACGCACTTTACAACGGTCAAACCATGGTAGTAGGAATAGCACAACAATAGATGCGCCCATTGCTACAACACCTAGCAACTTATCAGGAACAGCACGCAGAATTGCGTAAAACGGCGTGAAGTACCATACCGGAGCAATGTGCTCTGGTGTTTTCAGTGGGTTAGCAGCTTCAAAGTTTGGCGGCTCAAGGAAGAACCCACCCATCTCTGGGTTAAAGAACAGCACATAACAGAAGAAGAATAGGAAACCAGCCACACCAACCATATCTTTCACGGTCCCATATGGGTGGAAAGGAATAGAGTCAATGATGTCGTATTTCTTAGTGTAATCCTTGTGGAATGGGAACTGCGTTTTGTAGTCGTCGCCCATTGTGCCTTTAGGAAGTTTCGTCTCGATACCGTCTGGGTTGTTCGAACCCACTTCGTGCAGTGCTAGTACGTGAAGTACGATAAGCAGCAGAAGTACGATTGGTAGAGCGATAACGTGCAGTGCGAAGAAACGGTTCAGCGTTGCACCAGAGATGATGTAGTCACCACGGATCCAAAGCGTTAGGTCATCACCGATAACAGGGATCGCACCAAACAGAGAAATGATTACCTGAGCACCCCAGTAAGACATTTGACCCCATGGTAGTAGGTACCCCATGAAAGCCTCAGCCATAAGCACTAAGAAGATCAACATACCGAAGATCCAAAGTAGCTCACGAGGTTTTTGGTAAGAGCCGTAGATTAGGCCACGGAACATATGCAGATAGATAACAACGAAGAATGCCGAAGCACCTGTTGAGTGCATGTAACGTAGTAACCAACCGTATTCCACATCACGCATGATGTATTCAACAGAAGCAAATGCACCCTCACCTGACGGTACGTAGTTCATTGTTAGCCAAATACCCGTAAGGATTTGGTTAACCAGTACCAACATTGCCAAAGAACCGAAAAGGTACCAAAAGTTAAAGTTCTTAGGCATTGGGTATTCAGATAAATGCTTTTTATAAGCATTCATCGCGGGTAGACGTTTCTCTACCCAATCAAGCAATCCTTGCATTACGCGTCTCCCTCGTCCACACCGATCATGATCTTAGTGTCACTCAAATACATATGCTTTGGTACAACAAGATTCAATGGAGCTGGTACGCCTTGGAATACTCGACCTGCCATATCAAACTTTGAACCATGACAAGGACAGAAGAAACCAGACTTAACACCCTGAACTTGTTCTGCAAAAGAATCCGGCAGGTAAGTTGGAGAACAACCTAAGTGCGTACAGAAACCAACAGCAACGAAGAATTCCGGCTTAATTGAACGGAACTCGTTCTGTGCGTATTCTGGTTGTTGTTCAGCTTCAGATTGAGGGTCACGAAGTTGACCACCGATCGCTTTTAGGTTTTCTAGTACCGACTCAGCACGGCGTACAACCCATACAGGTTTACCTTGCCACTCGACACGAACCATTTGTCCCGGTTCTAACTTACTGACTTCCACTTCCACCGGCGCGCCCGCAGCTTTCGCCTTGGCACTCGGATTCCATGATTTAATAAAAGGCACGGCTACAGCAGCTGCTCCTAAACCACCAACAACGGCTGTTGTTGCGGTTAAGAAACGCCTGCGACCGTTATTTAAAGGCGCGTTGCTCATCCAAACATTCTCCCATTTGCTCCTTGTGGATTGAAATAATTCCGATTAAAGAGCATGGCTAACAAAATATGTATTTAGTTCTATTTATTGACGGCAAATGATAAATAAAACCCTACTTTTTGACAAGATAAAGCTACCTTTTTGTAACAATCATGAGGCAAAGCGCACATTGGGTTACAAAAGCTTTCAAAATATAAGAATTTGGAAATAAAACGAGGGAGGGGAAGCGTTTAGAGGGGGGTATAAAAACAAAAAGCCCGGCATATAGCCGAGCTTTGAACCACAATTCCAGTCGTAAAACTGGGAGCGTGTACTTTTTCGTAAAGAAAAATTAACGCTTAGAGAATTGAGGTTTACGACGTGCTTTACGTAGACCAACTTTCTTACGTTCAACGCAACGAGCGTCACGAGTAACGTAGCCAGCTGCACGTAGAGCAGGACGTAGAGTTTCATCGTACTCCATAAGAGCGCGAGTGATACCGTGGCGGATTGCGCCAGCTTGACCAGAAATACCACCACCAGAAACAGTGATGTAAAGGTCAAGTTTCTCAGTTAGTTCAACTAGCTCAAGAGGTTGCTTAACAACCATACGAGAAGTTGGACGACCGAAGTAAACATCAAGGCTACGCTTGTTGATTACGATCTCACCAGAGCCTGGTTTGATGAAAACACGAGCTGCTGAGCTTTTGCGACGACCAGTGCCGTAGTATTGATTCTCTGCCATTTTCATAATCCCCTTAGATGTCTAGTACTTGTGGCTGTTGAGCAACATGGTTGTGCTCAGTACCAGCGTACACTTTAAGCTTACGGTACATCGCGCGGCCTAGAGGACCACGTGGAAGCATACCTTTAACTGCTAGTTCTAGAACCATTTCTGGTTTCTTAGCAATTAGCTTTTCAAAAGTGATAGTTTTAAGACCACCTGGGAACTCAGAGTGACGGTAGTAAACCTTACCCTTAGCTTTGTTACCAGTTACAGCAACTTTCTCAGCGTTAACAACGATGATGTAATCACCAGTGTCTACGTGAGGAGTGTATTCTGCTTTGTGCTTGCCGCGTAGGCGAGAAGCGATTTCACTTGCTAGACGGCCAAGAGTTTTGCCTTCAGCGTCTACAACATACCAGTCGCGTTTTACAGTTTCTGGTTTAGCAACGAAAGTTTTCATGCTAATAATTACCTATTTAAAAAATTTACACTTAAGGAATACTCGCGTATTCCCACTGTCTAAGAGTTACCATTCATCACCCCTTCGAGTGTTGGAAAACTCTTGGCATAACGTGATTTTACTCATCGCTAGAGGCCCGCAGTAACGGTAGGTCGCAGGATTATAGAGAAGAGCGAAGAAAAAATCACCTCTTTTTGAACAAAATCACGATTTTTTTAATTCTATTTCTTATTCGAGATAATCAAAGCTAACTTAAGTGTTCTTTTGCCAAATATTCATGGCTCTGCATTTCAATTAAACGCGACTGACAACGTTTAAATTCAAACTCTAGCTGACCATGGGTGTAGAGCTTTTCTAGCTCCACTTCCGCTGAAATAATCAGTTTCACATTGCGCTCGTAGAACTCATCAACTAATGCAATGAAGCGCCTCGCAGCGTCATCTGAAGTCGCGCCCATTTGCAACACATCCGCCAATAGAACTGTGTGATAAACCCGAGACAGCTCAATATAGTCGTTCTGGCTACGAGCCGACTGACAGAGCTGAGCAAAGGTACCGTGCAGTACGCCATCACTCGCTTCGACTACATCTAATTGACGGTGATTAACCTCTATCTGCTTAAGCTTCTCTTTATCTTCGCCAACCAGCTGAGCGTAATACTTTTCGAGATTGATATTCGCTTGGCTATCTAGCGGGTAATGGTAAATCTCAGCCTGTTCTAAGGTACGTAGACGATAATCAATGCCACTATCGACATTAAGGATATGACAGTTGTCTTGAATGAGCTTAATAGCCGGTAAGAAACGCGCTCGCTGTAACCCGTTGCGATACAGATCCGCAGGTGGAATATTAGAGGTAGCAACCAAGATAACGTTTCGAGCGAATAACTCTTGGAACAAGGTTCCTAGGATCATCGCATCGGTGATGTCTGAAACAAAGAATTCGTCGAAACAGATAATGTCCGCTTCTTCCTTCAACTTGTCTGCGACTAAAGGCAATGGATCACTCACATTACCTAGCGCCTTTAGCTCATCATGAACTCGATACATAAAACGGTGAAAGTGAACACGCATTTTTTTAGTGGTCGGCAAGGCATCGTAGAACGTATCCATTAGGTACGTTTTTCCTCGCCCTACTCCACCCCAAAAATAGAGACCTTTTGGTGGTTGTGGCAGTTCTGGCTTTTTGCCCAGTAATTTCTGGAAGCGAGTCAGTTGAGGAATGGGCGTATTCATGTAATCTTGAAATTGATGAAAGAGTTCATCTAAAGATTTTACGGCTTGCTCTTGTGCTGGATCTCTTTGAAATCCATGTTCTTTTATATCTTGTTCGTATTTTTTAATGGGATTCATGACGACATTTCCACAATGAAAGCAATATCAGACAACAACTAAAAATGAGCCCAAACAGTACGAGGAATAACGTGATGTGGTGAATAATGCAGCACTAAACTGCTAACTAGCGCACACGCATTTCTCTTTATACTGCGGCTTTCTCATAGTACCATGGAGCCGTATCACGTGTAACTAAGCAGTAACAAACATGTTAAAAAACAATAATAAGGAGCTGTTATGCCTTGGATGTATGCCGTTGCCGGTTTACTAGTCGGAGTTATTTTAGGGGTCGCTATTTCTCGTCTCATGACACCTGAATACAAAAAACAAAAGAACGTACAGAAAGAATTAGATAGCGCAAAGTTTGCCCTTGAGCAGCAGCGACAAGAGCTGGCTGATCACTTTGCGAAATCAGCAGAAATGTTGGACACATTAGGTAAAGACTACACAAAACTGTACCAACACATGGAAAAAACAAGCTCAGAGCTGATTCCTAACCTGCCAGAGCAAGATAACCCGTTTGTGAAAACAGCCGCTGCCCATTCGGACAAGCCACAAGAGAAGTCTTCAACAAAAGAGGCGACACTTGAGGAACAACCGAAAGATTACGCTAATGGCGCAACCGGTTTATTTACAGAGCAGAAGAAAGAAATCATGGATGCTCCCGATGTTGTAACAGCAAAAGCATCGTAAACATTTAACACTTCTGTGAACTTTACAAAGGTTTTTGAGTCATAACTTTCACTCAGGTCATTTGAAACTTCTCATACTTATTAAACGTATAAGAGGGTTAAGACCTTAACTAGAGAGGAGTTTATGATGAAAAAACCTTTGCTTGCTTTATCAGTACTGACTTTAAGCTTAAGTTCAATCATCACCCCCATTCAAGCAACAGCCGCACTGCCATTAAGTGTGGGTAATGAACAATTACCGAGCCTTGCTCCGATGCTTGAACAAGTGACCCCCGCTGTGGTTAGTATTGCCGTAGAAGGCAAACAGGTACAACGTCAGCAAATCCCTGAACAATTTCAATTCTTTTTTGGTCCAGAACAAACACGAGAGCGTCCATTCCGCGGATTAGGTTCTGGTGTCATCATCGACGCCAAGAAAGGTCATATCGTGACCAATTACCATGTCATTAATGGCGCGGACGATATAAAAGTAAAACTGCATGATGGTCGAGAGTACGATGCTGAGCTTATCGGCGGCGACCAGATGTCTGATATCGCACTGCTAAAATTAGAAGAAGCCAAGAACCTTACCCAGATAAAAGTCGCAGACTCAGACAAACTAAGAGTTGGTGATTTTAGTGTCGCGATCGGTAACCCATTCGGGCTAGGACAAACCGTGACATCCGGTATTGTTTCTGCACTTGGTCGTAGCGGCCTGAATCTAGAAAACTTTGAAAACTTCATTCAAACCGATGCAGCAATCAACAGCGGTAACTCTGGTGGCGCGCTAGTGAACCTTAACGGTGAGCTAATTGGTATCAACACCGCCATTCTTGGCCCTAACGGAGGTAATGTCGGTATCGGCTTTGCAATCCCTTCTAATATGATGACAAACCTGACAGAACAAATTCTCGATTTCGGTGAAGTAAAACGCGGCATGCTTGGCGTTCAAGGCGGAGAAGTAACCTCTGAATTGGCAGAAGCACTCGGTTATGAATCAAGTAAGGGCGCCTTTGTTAGCCAAATTGTCCCTGACAGCGCAGCAGATAAAGCAGGACTGAAAGCGGGCGATATTATTGTCTCTATTAATGGCAAACGCATTGATACCTTCAGCGAGTTAAGAGCTAAGGTCGCAACACTCGGCGCTGGTAAGCAGATTGAGCTGGGTGTGGTTCGTGACGGTAAGAGCAAAACCTTTGATGTGACGCTTGGTGAATCCACCAATAATAAAACACAGGCTGAGAAGCTCCATGAAGGACTGGCCGGTGCTGAGTTAACCAACACAACCGAGAGTGACTCGGCAACGGGCGTCAAGGTATCGAATGTTGCTCAAGGCTCACCAGCCGAAGCCTATCAACTTCTGAAAGATGACATCATCATCGGGGTAAACCGCCAAACGGTTAAGAACCTTGCTGAGTTTAGAGAGATTCTTGAAAAACAACCTGGTGTACTGGCGCTTAATATCCAGCGAGGCGACCGAACTATCTATCTTGTAATTCGATAGTCTTACGTCAGCGCAATTACAGGGAGGCCCAGTAAGTTTGCTTTAAACTTACTCAGTCTCCCTTTTCTTTAGATCAATCAAAATGCTATGCTTCACTTGTAATCAAGTCAGTCATCCATTGATGGAGGCTTCACACCTTACTTGTTGAAGAGGGAAACATGCTGTCCTTTCTATTTCGTTCTATTTCCCTTGGACTCGTTTCAGCGGCGCTTATTCTTCTCGCATTTCCGAGCTTAAGACCAGCGATTGTTGCTGACGTCACTAGCCCTAAAGTCGATAATATTGGCTCTCTTCAGATTTCATTTAACCAAGCAGTTCGCCGTGCGGCACCTGCAGTGGTTAACATTTATAGCCGTAAATACGCTGAAAGCGATCGCAACAAATTGCTCACTCAAGGTTTGGGTTCTGGGGTAATTGTCAGCGAGAAAGGCTACATCATTACTAACTTCCATGTTGTAGCTCAAGCAGACCAAATAGTTGTGGCACTTCAAGATGGCCGAGTAGCAGCTGCGCAATTGGTTGGCTCAGACAAGCGTACCGATATCGCGATACTTAGAGTCAGCGGTGATAACCTACCGGTGATCCCACTCAATCCTAATTACAAAGCCAACGTCGGTGATGTAGTACTGGCTATCGGTAATCCATACAACCTAGGTCAAACAACAACCTTTGGTATCATCTCTGCAACCGGCCGTTCTTCGATCAGTGCCGATGGCCATCAAGCCTTTATCCAGACCGATGCGGCAATCAATGAAGGTAACTCAGGTGGTGCGCTGGTGAACTCACAAGGTGAGCTAGTCGGTATCAATACCGCGTCTTTCCAGCAAGCTACCGACATGGAAACCTATGGGATCTCATTCGCTATCCCCTATCCGCTTGCTAATAAAATCATGGAGAAGATCATCGCCGATGGTCGTGTGATTCGTGGCTATATTGGTATCGATGGACAAGACATCAATTCGGTGACGTCACGTTTACTTGGTACTAAGAACATAGGCGGGATCGTTGTATTGGGCATAGACCCGAACGGGCCAGCAGCTGATGCAGGCTTTGAGGCACAAGATATTATTGTCAGTATCAATAACACCCAAGTTAATGGACGACAGAGTGTTATGGACATCGTTACCGACCTGAGACCGGGTACAGTTATCGATGTGGGTATATTGCGCCAAGGTGAAAACAAAACCTTAAAGGTGACCATCGCAGAAGATACTCGCCTGTAGAGCAAACGATGTGAGCAGTGATTCAAGCTGCTAATACACAAGTACAAAAAACCCAGCTCATAGGCTGGGTTTTCTTTTATCTAAAGATTGTTTCAAGTATCTCTACGATTCACTTTGCTCTTCGATATCAATGCGAGTCACTCGCTGCAGTCCTCTAGGCAGTAGGCCACCACGACGACCACGTTCACCACGGAAGTTTTCAAGATCCGCAGGTTTCAAGCCAAGCTTACGTTTACCGGCGTAGA
This sequence comes from Vibrio sp. 10N.261.46.A3, assembly GCF_041472995.1. Classification (NCBI taxonomy): domain Bacteria; kingdom Pseudomonadati; phylum Pseudomonadota; class Gammaproteobacteria; order Vibrionales; family Vibrionaceae; genus Vibrio; species Vibrio sp. 10N.261.46.A3. Next base: position 108,470 of record NZ_JBFRRH010000003.1, read on the forward strand.
TAGTCAGCGTCGCATTCTCTGGGATAGCCATAAGATGCGAGACAAACTCTTCACGCTCTTTTGCTTTCGCAGAAGGGATGTTGATGATCTTGTTGCCTTTACCTTTGCTCAGCTGAGGTAGGTCTTTAATCGGGAACAACAACATACGGCCTTGGTTAGTAATCGCCAGAATCTGGTTACTGTCCAAGTCAGCAATAGGGCTTGGCATCATCACTTCAGAAGCTTGTGGCAAGTTAACCAAGGCTTTACCGCTCTTGTTCTTAGACAGCAGATCGCTACCCTTACAAACAAAGCCATAACCTGCATCAGAACCGACTAACCATAATTGTTCATTCTCTCCCATCACCACTTGGCGAATAGAGGTACCCGGGCTTACGTTCAAGCGGCCTGTAATGGGTTCACCTTGGCTTCGTGCCGACGGTAGTGAATGTGACTCAAGGGAGTAGCTTCGGCCATCACTGCCGAGGAACACCGCTTGCTGGTTACTCTTACCCTTAGCACTCGCTAAGAACTTATCACCCGATTTGTAGTTCAAGCCTTCAGCGTCCACTTCATGCCCTTTGGCATGACGAATCCAACCTTTCTCAGACAACACAACCGTGATTGGTTCGCTTGGTACTAAGTCGCGCTCTGTTAGCGCTTTCGCTTCAGCACGCTCAATCAGAGGTGAACGACGATCATCGCCGTATTTATCCGCATCTGCTTGGATTTCTTTCTTGATCAGCGTATTCAAGCGACGCTCTGAACCGAGTAGCTTTTCAAGCTTTTCACGTTCAGCTTCAAGCTCTTCTTGTTCCGCTCGGATTTTAAACTCTTCTAACTTAGCTAAGTTACGAAGTTTAATATCAAGAATCGCATTGGCTTGAATTTCAGAAATGTTGAAACGGCTCATAAGGACAGGACATGGTTCGTCTTCTGTACGAATGATCTCAATCACTTCATCGATATTAAGATAAGCAGCAAGCAAACCTTCTAAGATGTGCAAACGTGCTAGTACTTTATCTAAACGGTACTGCAAACGACGGCGAACCGTTGTACGACGGAACTCAATCCACTCTTTCAGGATTTGAACTAAGCCTTTAACTTGAGGACGGTTATCTAAACCAATCATGTTCAAGTTAACGCGGAAGTTTTTCTCTAGATCCGTCGACGCGAACAGGTGACTCATCAATTGGTCACAGTCGATACGATTAGAACGAGGAACAACAACGATACGCGTTGGGTTCTCGTGATCAGATTCATCACGCAAGTCGTCAACCATTGGCAGCTTCTTAGCGCGCATCTGGTTAGCGATTTGCTCAAGTAACTTCGCACCTGACACTTGATGAGGTAAAGCCGTGATAACAATATCAGAGCCTTCCTTGTGCCAAACCGCGCGCATCTTGATGCTGCCACGTCCAGTACGGTAGATCTTTTCGATGTCCGATTTCGGAGAGATAATCTCAGCTTCTGTCGGGTAGTCTGGACCTTGAATGAAACCCATCACGTCTGAAAGCTCAGACTTAGGCGTATCAATTAGGTGAATGGCTGCATTAGCGACTTCACGCACGTTGTGTGGTGGAATATCGGTCGCCATACCTACCGCGATACCAGTGATACCGTTAAGCAGGATATGAGGTAGACGGGCAGGCAACATTTGAGGCTCTTTCATGGTGCCATCAAAGTTTGGTTGCCAATCAACAGTGCCTTGACCTAGTTCACCTAGAAGAACCTCAGCAAACTTAGATAGTTTCGCTTCGGTATAACGCATCGCAGCGAACGATTTCGGGTCATCCGGAGCACCCCAGTTACCTTGACCATCGACCAATGGGTAGCGGTAAGAGAAAGGCTGCGCCATCAATACCATCGCTTCGTAACAAGCAGAGTCACCGTGTGGGTGATACTTACCTAATACGTCACCAACGGTACGTGCTGATTTTTTGTATTTCGATGCAGCCGATAAGCCCAGCTCAGACATCGCGTAGATAATACGACGCTGTACTGGCTTCAAGCCATCACCGATATACGGCAATGCACGATCCATGATCACGTACATTGAGTAATTTAAGTAGGCATCTTCGGTGAACTTGCGCATTGGCAGCTGTTCAACGCCATCATATGTAATTTCGTTAGACATCCATTATACCTCGGCCATATCACCGTTAGTCTGTAGCCATGTACGGCGATCATCTGCACGTTTCTTACCAAGCAGCATGTCCATCATCTCGTTGGTCGCTTCGCTGTCATCAATCGTTAACTGAACAAGGCGACGAGTGTTTGGATCCATGGTGGTTTCACGCAACTGAAGTGGGTTCATTTCACCCAGACCTTTGAATCGTTGCACGTTGATCTTGGCTTTCTTCTGCGATAGTCGCTCAAGCACACCGTCTTTCTCTGCGTCATCAAGTGCGTAGAACACTTCTTTACCGCAATCGATACGATACAGAGGAGGCATTGCCACATAGATATGACCCGCTTCAACCAAAGCATGGAAATGACGAGTAAACAATGCACATAGCAGTGTCGCAATATGAAGACCATCCGAGTCCGCATCGGCAAGGATACAGATCTTACCGTAACGCAGGCCGGATAAATCATCGTTGTCCGGGTCGATACCCAGAGCTACCGAGATGTCGTGCACTTCTTGTGAGGCCAATACTTGGTCTGCTGACACTTCCCATGTATTTAGGATCTTACCGCGAAGTGGCATCACCGCTTGAAACTCACGGTCACGTGCTTGTTTAGCAGAACCACCCGCCGAGTCCCCTTCCACGAAGAAGATTTCGGTACGGCTTAAATCTTGAACTGAACAGTCAGTTAGCTTACCCGGCAGTGCTGGGCCTGAAGCGATTTTCTTACGCACAACCTTTTTGCTTGCGCGCATACGGCGGTGTGCATTCGCAATACAAGCTTCTGCTAGCTGTTCTGCCAGTTGTGGCTTTTCGTTCAACCACAGGCTAAACGCATCTTTTACCACACCAGATACAAACGCAGCAGTTTGACGGGAAGACAAGCGCTCTTTTGTTTGACCAGCAAACTGCGGATCTTGCATCTTCACCGATAGTACGTACGAACAGCGATCGAAGATATCGTCGCCCGTTAGCTTAACGCCACGCGGCAGAAGGTTACGGAATTCACAGAACTCACGCATTGCATCAAGAAGACCTTGGCGAAGACCGTTTACGTGTGTACCACCTTGTTTAGTCGGTACTAAGTTCACGTAACTTTCGGTGATCATGTCGCCGCCTTCTGGCTGCCAGATGATCGCCCAGTTTGCCATTTCTGTTTCAGCAACAAATTCGCCAACATACGGTTCTTCAGGCAGCAAGGTGTAACCTTTCACGCCTTCGGCAAGGTAGTCTTTTAGACCATCTTCATAGAACCATTTATGCTCTTCACCACCGACTTTGTCTATAAAGGTAATTTCTAAACCTGGGCAAAGCACTGCTTTTGCACGTAGGTTGTTAATCAGACGAAGTGTCGAAAATTTAGGGCTATCGAAGTACTTAGGATCAGGCCAGAAATGTACTGATGTACCGCTGTTACGATGACCACAAGTGCCCGTTACAGTAAGTTCTGTTACGGCATGACCGCCTTCAAGTGCGATCTCGTGAACTTGACCTTCTCGGCGTACGGTCACTTCAACACGTTTTGACAGCGCGTTTACAACCGAGATACCTACACCGTGCAGACCACCAGAGAACTTATAGTTGTTATTCGAGAATTTACCGCCAGAGTGGAGCTTAGTTAAAATCAGCTCAACACCTGAGATCCCTTTTTCAGGGTGAATATCGACAGGCATACCACGGCCGTCATCGGTAACTTCTAACGATTGGTCTGCATGAAGTACCACTTTGATCTTCTTAGCGTGTCCCGCTAGTGCTTCATCGACCGAGTTATCAATGACTTCTTGGGCAAGGTGGTTAGGTCTTTCTGTCTCGGTATACATTCCCGGGCGGTGTCGCACAGGATCGAGACCTTCAAGTACCTCGAGGTCTTTTGCATTATATTGTTCAGTCATAATACGGAGTTTACTCAAAAAGTTTGCGTCAGTTCGCTGGCTCCAGTTTCACTAAAGCAGAATCATTACTATGAACCGTCATAGTAGAGCGAACGAGCGAAGTATTGGGGAATATAGTCTGGAAGCTGAGTAATGATGTCAAGCTAGTTCAAAAACTAAGACATCAAACTATGATATTTCACCATTGATAGATGAAATAACAGGCAAACAAGAGAAAATCACTTGGTTGGTGGAACAGATTAAAGATTTAGAAAGGTGATGATTTGTTGTGGGTAGCGTTCAAAATCAACAAAGCTATGATCCCCGCCCTCTTCTACTGTCTGTGTTGCACCTTGGTACTTCTCTACCGCTTGTCGGTAATCCAGAACTTCGTCTTCCGTTTGCTGAAGTAACCAGAAGTCGCTCGGCTTAGCGATAGCCGAAACCTCTAACGCCTTCAGTTCATCAATATGCTTTGTTTCCAGTACATATCGTTCATCTGTGTATGGGTTTACTTGTTCACCTAAATAGTCAGCAAGAAGCTCATAAGGCTTCACTGCAGGGTTTACAACCACCGCTTTAAAACCATAGTGGCTATTCAACCATGTTGAAAGATAGCCACCCAGCGAGCTACCGACCAACGCTATTTGATATTGCTCTTTGTATTGCTCCACCAGCTGCTGTAAATGAAGTGCCGCTTGCTGGGGGAAACTCGGCAGTTGAGGGGTTACAACTTTAATATCAGCGCGATGCTTCGCACAGTAATCTGCCATCACATTCGCTTTATGAGAACGTGATGAGCTGTTAAACCCATGAATATAGAGAAGTAGTGATGGCTTATTAGCTTGTTGATTAGAGCCTTGCATCAATAACCACCTTCATTAGTAACCAGCAGCCTTAAAATCAGGCAAGAACTGCCCATGAGGCAAACGAGAAACTTGCGTGCTAACGGTACCGTCTTGATGTAATTCAATCTCTCTCCAACCCGGAGACAAAGTATCAACCGCGAAGTCATCTGAGTTAGGTTTGAATTGCACACAAGTCGATGGGGTTGCCATGACTTGTACACCATGATGATCTCGGTTCATGTCTTGATGAACATGACCACAAAGTACCGCTTTAACATTGGTGTGCTGTTGAACCACATCCCAAAATTGATCGGCGTCTTTTAGGTTATGTTGATCCAACCATGCGCTGCCAACCAACAATGGATGGTGGTGCAATAGAACCAAGGTATTACGTTCAGGGAACTCCGTCAGCTTTTGTTCTAACAGATCAAGCTGTTGATCGCTGAGGCGACCATGAGGCACACCTACCACCTGCGAGTCTAGCATCACCATCTGCCAGTTATCGCCTAGCAAGACATGCTCAACACACTGTATTTGTGGTGATGGTAAAACACTGCCCATATTAGGCTTAAAGTCATGGTTCCCTGGCAGCCAATAACATGGCTTTTCCAAAGGTTGAATCCCTGACTCAAATTTCTGGTACGACTCAGCACTGTGATCTTGAGAGATATCACCGGTTGCTAAAATCGCTTGATAGTCAAAGCCCTGACTAACAATGCCATCGACTACAGCACGAAAGCTATCTTGAGTGTTGATGCTTAATAAGCTGCCATTGCTCGGCGCAAATAAATGCGTGTCCGTTAGCTGCACAAGCTTAATAGTGCTCTCATCAAATTTTGAAGTGTGTGATAATTCCAAAATAACAAATCCAGATACGTTACTGTTTAGACTTTAAAAGTGTTGATAAATAGGCTCAATTAAAAGGCAATTGGGGTTCGGCTGATACCAGTTTTTAAACAAAACGTTAACCATTCCCCAAGAAATTTATTCAATTGAAATTTCTCGTCCTTTTGCAGAAGCTTAGTGTTGGGATAGTCATATTTCGCTTTGACTCGCGAAAAATCCCCGCTAGCGCACACTTCTGCAACTCGAGCGTCGTGATATAGCCTGACAGACATTTTTGGCAAAGGAAACACTGGCATCGCGTCACTCTGACATATATCTATTAATGTGGTGTATTTTGTGACCTCATTCACTGTCAATTGATACACCATATTAACGGCTTGGTAACAGCGAACGTCACCAACCTCATGCCCAACCGGTAACAAAGCGTTCAGTTTGGCATAGTTAGTCTCGTAAACTCGCATCAATTCAGCAAGATCAACATGATACGGTTTTTTGACCGCGATATTTGGCATGACGTTAATCTATCCACTCTGACTGTAATTCTTGGTAGTTCAATTGTAGCCACTGTAGCGCAATGATTGTGGCTCCATTTTCAAATACACCATCTTTTACCAACTGATAAGCAGCTTCGCGACTCATCACTTGTACACGAATGTCTTCACCTTCGTAGTCCAACCCGTGTACCCCTTTGGCTGTCGTTGCATCAACACAGCCAACAAAGACGTCGAGCTTTTCAGAGCAACCACCAGATGAAGGGTAATACGAAGTAATAGGCAACACAGATCCGACTTCGACTCCGGCTTCTTCCATCGCCTCACGACGAGCGACATCTTGTGGTGATTCATCAGTATCAATGATCCCAGCAACAATTTCGTATTGCCATGGGTTCTCATGCTCTAGGGCACCGACACGGATCTGTTCAACGATCACAACTTCATCACGCACAGGATCATAAGGTAGCAAAGCGGCAGCATGTCCACGCTCAAACATCTCACGCTCTATTGGTTGGCTCCAGCCTCCCTCAAACAGTCTATGTTTAAATGTGTACTTAACCATTTTGAAAAAACCACGAAACAGCGTCTCTTTTGAGACTATTTCCACATCTTGCGGAGTAAACTCATGTCGTTGATTGTCATACTGTTGCATTTGGTACCTCACTAAGTGATCTTTATAGTTTACTCATTGTCCGAGTTAACTACCAAGGATAAGGTTCAACTTTTTATATAAAATTTATAATTAAAGTTAAGTTTTAAAAAATAAATATTGCACAAGTGGACAGTTAACTGTAAAAAAGTGCAAAGTTTCGAGTAAATTACCACCAAACTGGGTTAAACTCTTTTAAAGAAAATTCCATAAAAGGCAGGAATAGGAAAATGAAAAAACTGCTTCCACTATTTATCAGTGCAGCAATTGGCAGCCTGAGTTCGTCAGCTTTTGCTGATACGCTAGCTGAAGTTTACGACCAAGCAAAACAGAACGATCCACAACTTCTTCGTTCAGCAGCGCAGCGCGATGCCGCTTTTGAAGCAGTAACGTCAAGCCGTAGCTCTTTGTTACCGCAAATTAATCTAACAGCTAACTACGATATTAATCGTGGTGACCGAAGCGATATCAGCAATGATAACAACCAATGGGGTGTTGGCATTGGTTTCAGTCAGGAGCTTTACCAGCGTTCTTCTTGGATCACTCTAGACACGGCAGAGAAAACTGCTCGTCAATCTGATTCAGCTTACGCGGCAGAACAACAAGCCTTGATCCTTCGTGTTGCGACAGCATACTTCGAAGTGCTTCGAGCTCAAGATAACCTAGAGTTTGTTCGTGCAGAGAAAGCAGCAGTTGCTCGTCAACTAGAGCAAACTAAACAGCGTTTTGAAGTAGGTCTTTCAGCAATCACCGATGTGCACGATGCGCAAGCTCAGTACGATGGCGTTTTGGCTGATGAAGTTCTTGCAGAGAACGACCTAACGAATAGCTACGAAGGTCTACGCGAGATTACAGGTCAGGAACACTCTAACCTAAGCATCCTAGATACTGATCGTTTCTCAGCAAGCAAATCTTCTGAATCTGCAGTTGCACTTGTTGAACAAGCTGAACAAAAGAACCTTAGCTTATTGGCTGCACGTATCTCTCAAGATGTAGCGAAAGATAACATCTCTCTAGCAAGCTCTGGTCACCTACCAAGCTTAACGTTAGATGGTAGCTACGGTCTTGCAGAACAGACAGACAGCTCTAACAGCGTAAATGACTACGACTCTGACAACCTAAACATCGGTTTGAACTTAGTTGTACCTCTATACACAGGTGGTAGCACAACTTCTTTGACTAAACAGGCTGAATACAACTACGTTGCAGCAAGTGAAGATCTAGAAGCGACTTACCGTAGTGTTGTAAAAGACGTACGTGCATTCAACAACAACATCAGTGCTTCGATCGGTGCTCTACGCGCTTACGAACAATCTGTAGTTTCTGCTCAGTCTGCTTTAGAAGCAACAGAAGCTGGTTTTGATGTAGGTACTCGTACTATCGTTGACGTACTAGATTCGACTCGTCGTCTATACGATGCGAACAAAAATCTTTCAGATGCTCGTTACAACTACATCCTAAGTGTCCTTCAGCTTCGTCAAGCAGTTGGTACGCTAAGCGAACAAGACATTGTTGATGTAAACGCAGGTCTAAAAGTAGCAAGTAAGTAATTATTAATTACTTAAGTTACCCCTACAAAAATGCCGCTCATTGAGCGGCATTTTTATTATCTATTGATAAGCGAATTCTCAACCTAACTCAAAGTTAAGCCTTGAGACTAGAAAACGAGAAGGCTAAGAGTTAGCCTCGACCACCTTTAATCGCTTTAATGATTTCAGTGGTAGAGCAACCATCTTCAAAGTTAAGTACTTTCACTTCACCACCAGCTGCAATCACTTCCGCACCACCAGCGATCTCTTCAGGTTTGTAATCACCACCTTTCACAAGAATGCTTGGCAGTACCTCAGAGATTAAACGTTGAGGGGTATCTTCAGAGAATGGTACAACCCAATCAACTGCACCTAAGCCAGCCAATACCGCCATACGACGATCAGTTGGGTTCACAGGGCGACCTGGGCCTTTCAAGCGTTTCACTGATTCGTCTGTATTCACCGCAACGATCAAACGGTCACCAAGCTCAGCCGCGTGATTCATGTAAGAAACATGACCAGCATGCAGAATATCAAAGCAGCCATTGGTCATAACCACTTTCTCGCCTTTCGCACGAGCACGCTTCACCGCTTCAACCAGTGCCGCTTCAGAGATAACGCCGTAGTCTGTGTCTTGGCTACCGTGAATCGCTTCCGCTAACTCAATCGTAGACAGTGTAGATGTACCCAGCTTACCTACTACCACGCCCGCAGCAGCGTTCGCCAGTGCACACGCCTCGTCCAGTGGTTTACCAGCAGCAACAGAAGCCGCCAGTACCGAGATAACCGTATCGCCAGCACCCGTCACGTCGTACACTTCTTTCGCTTGAGTCGGCAAATGGAATGGTTCTAAACCTTTGCGAAGCAGCGTCATACCATGTTCACTACGAGTCACCAACAAAGCTTCGAAATCAAACTCTTCGATCAGTGCGAGTCCTTTTTCGATCATTTCTTCTTCAGATTTTACTTTGCCAGCAACCAACTCGAACTCAGCCATGTTTGGCGTCAGTAAAGTCGCACCACGGTAGCGTTCGAAGTCTGCACCTTTCGGGTCGATAAACACAGGAACTTTTGTTGCGCGTGCTTTTTGGATAAAGCTCTGCACGTGCTCCAACGCACCTTTTGCGTAATCAGATAGAATTACCGAGCGCACATTTGGCAGCGCTTGCTCCATACGAGATAAAACAAGCTCAGGATCCGTATTCTCGAATTTATCTTCAAAATCAAGGCGAATTAGCTGCTGACCACGGCTCATCACACGCAGTTTAGTAATGGTTGGGTAATCTTCTAACTCAACGAAATCACATTTAACCTTTAGTGCGCCTAAGGTATTTTTTAACACCTCAGCCGGCTCATCTTTACCGGTCAAACCAACGATATGAGCATGCCCACCAAGAGAAGCAATATTCATTGCTACGTTAGCTGCACCACCGGGACGCTCTTCGTTATTTTCTACTTTTACAACGGGTACAGGTGCTTCTGGTGAAATACGGCCAGTTGGACCATACCAGTAACGGTCAAGCATTACGTCACCGACAACAAGAACGCCTGATTGGCTGTAGTCAGGTAGAATTGGTTTCATTATGGATCTCCAAAAATCGAATCTGGCTAGAGTCTAGCACACTGATTACAGAGGCTAAACTATAGATAAATGAGTAAAAGCCTATCAAGATAGGTACATCCGTCACTACTGTATGACTGGGTTATGCTTCCATCCACTGCTTCCATGCTTGAACAACATGATCTCTTTCCATTTCAAACTTTTCAATCGCCACATCCGCATCAAGATTAAGTAGATTACGGTGGTGGATTTCATCTCTTAATGTTGTATAAGCATGGGTTAATGCCATGCCTTGCTGCTCGTCCATAATCCCTTGTGACAACAAGCTTTCGAAGATTCGTACATTGTCACACCAACGAGTAAGCTTTGGCTTCTCATTGCTGTATCTAAGCACTAAATATTGCGCTAAGAATTCAATATCGGTAATACCACCCGCATCTTGTTTGAGCATGAATCGATCAGCCTTTTTTCCCCCTAAATGGCCGCGCATTTTTTCACGCATATCCACAACGGACTTTTTGAGTGTTGCCTCATCACGCGCCAAGCACAAAACCTCATGACGCGTTTTGTTAAATGCCGAAGCCAATAAGTCATCACCATAAATCATACGAGCGCGAGTCAAGGCTTGGTGTTCCCAAGTCCACGCGTCATTGTGCTGATACTCGTCAAAAGCATCGGTTGGACTCACCAACAGGCCAGATGCACCCGAAGGGCGTAGGCGAGTATCAACTTCGTACAGAATGCCAGAAGCAGTTCTGGTCGAGAAAATATGAATAATACGCTGCGCCAATCTTAAGTAGAATTGGCGTCCATCAATCTCTTTCTTACCGTCAGTATAGATGTGTACCGGGCAGTCGTGCATGAACACAATATCGAGATCGGAGTTATAGCCAAGCTCCCAACCGCCGACTTTGCCATAGCCAACGACAGCAAAACCGCGACCTTCGCGATCTTTAACATGGGTCGGTTCACCAAACTTGGCGGATACTTGTAACCAAGCTTGATTGACCCCCGCCTCCACAATGGCTTCTGCTAAGTAGGTCAGGTGATCGCTGACCTTCATGACAGGTAGAGCACCCGCAATATCCGCGGCTGCAATTCTCAATATACAGGTCTGCTTAAACTGACGCAGACCTTCCATCTGTTGCTCCATATCATCTTCAGGAATACGAGCAAGATAATCACGCAACTCTGTTTTGTACGACTCTAATGGCACTGGATTGTAGAGTTGCTGAGGGTCGATAAGCTCATCTAACAGGATTGGATAACGACCTAACTGCTCCGAAATCATCGGGCTTGCCGTACATAAACGAACTAATTGAGTCAATGCTGCAGGGTGTTCATCGAGTAGCTCAAGGTAAGTGGTACGCGTAACGATTTTATGCAGCAGATGCAGTACTCGCGACAAACCAAACTCGGCATCCTTAGCGGTGTACAGTGCTTGAAACACTTTCGGCATCAATCGATTGAGGACTTCACGACCGCGTGGGCCAAGGGTCTTCTTAGCCAAATCGGCTTTAAATTGAATAATCGTTTTCGCGGCTTCCGGTGGGTTAGCAATCGCAATATCATGCTCCAGAACATGTTCAATCACATCTGGCTTATGGGCCATATCCCACAGTTCACTAAAGTGACTCGCGATCGGGTTGGCGTCATCTTCATCAACCCCAATCAGATCTTCGAACACGGTATGTACATTGGCCATATGAGCACGAGTTGCCTCAATCAAACTATCCCAATCAGTGAATTGCATTGCGACAGCGAGTTGCAACTGTTCGAATTCACCGTCAGGTAAGGTTTGAGTTTGCTTGTCGGCCATTGCTTGCAACAGGTTCTCAAGGCGACGCAAAAACAGATAAGCCTCACGTAAGTGCCCTACCTCTTCTGCCTCTAACAGATGAAGTGATTCAATCGCGCTTAAGGTTTCCAGTAACCCTCGACCACGAAGGCTCGGTTCACGGCCACCACGAATCAATTGGAATACTTGTGCAATGAATTCCACTTCGCGAATCCCACCAGACCCCAGCTTGATGTTGTTTGATAATCCACGACGACGTACTTCACTGCTTATCATCGACTTCATACGACGCAAAGATTGAATCGCACTGAAATCGATATAACGACGGAATACAAATGGGCGCAGCATCTGGCGGAGCTCTTGGTATTCAGGGTACATTTCGCTGCCCATCACTCGCGCTTTCACCATCGCGTAGCGTTCCCAATCGCGACCTTGCTCTTGGTAGTAATCTTCCAGTGCCGCATAGCTCATCACAAGTGGACCACTCTCACCGAATGGACGTAAACGCATGTCGACTCGATAGCAGAATCCATCGAAGGTTTGCTGATCAAGCGCCTTAATAATACGTTGCCCTAGACGGGTAAAGAACTGCGCATTGGCAATGCTGCGTCTTGCACCTTGGGTTTCGCCATTCTCTGGGTAGGTGAAGATCAGGTCGATGTCAGAAGAGAAGTTAAGCTCTCCGCCCCCTAGTTTGCCCATACCAATGATCAGCATCGGTTGTGCTTCACCTTGCTCATTACAAGGTGTGCCCCACTCTTTACAACAAATATCGTACTGCCATTGATAGGTCTCGAAAATCATTGCCTCAGCCAACATCGATAGATGATTTAGGCTCTGCTCTAGTTCCCACGAACCCATGAAATCACGCCAAGCAATGTAGGTCATTTCTCGATTGCGGAATTGACGCAGCACGCGCTGACCGCTCATTTCATCGGTGCAACCAGAAAGTAATTCAGCCAGTCGTTCTCGGTACTCTTCAGCGCGTTCTTCGCATGCCAAGATATCAGGTAAGTCACCACATAAAACCGTATCACGCTGCAGGCAATCACCAATAAAACAGCTTAAACCGAGTACACGTTTAAGATCTTCAGTCAGTGGCTCAGACCAAGTATTGATAGCTTCACTTTGATGCTCTAATAATTGCTCAAAAGCAGACTGGGAGTGAGTGATGAGTTGAGAAGGCAATGGCATGTTTCTTCCTTGTATAAGCTGCGCGCCGAACAATCGGTTTATCGATTCAGTTCTTCAATAACGAGTTTTCATAACTAAAGATAAGTTATACCAAAGTTACGCCAATAAAAAACGCCCACATTAGCAATGTGGGCGTTTTATCGATTAACTTATCTGGTTGAGCTTACAACTGAGAAACAGTCTCTAGGAATAAGCCTTTGACGGATGAAGACTAGGTGCTGAGGACTAAACCTTAAATTGCTTAATCTTACCGTCGAGTTCTTGCGCGTTGCTTTCCATAAGCTGAGAGGTCTCTAGCAGCTCACTAACAACAACCACTGAAGCTTCAACAAGCTCGCGTACATTGGTCAGGTTGACGCTCATCTCTTCAGCAACACTGCTCTGTTGGCCTGCAGCTGTCGCGATCTGGAAGTTCATATCATTGATTTGATTGACTTGGCTTACGATGCCGTCAAGCTCAGAACCAGCATTGGTTACCAGATCAACGCCTTCAGCCGCTTCTACAACACTCTTCTCCATCAGCTCTACCGCAGAGTTAGCGCTGCTTTGTAGATGACTGATCATGTCTTGAATCTCTACCGTCGCTTGCTGAGTACGCTGCGCAAGGTTACGAACCTCGTCGGCAACAACCGCAAAACCACGCCCCGCTTCACCGGCACGTGCCGCTTCAATCGCAGCGTTCAATGCTAATAGGTTTGTCTGTTCTGAAATGCCTTGGATAGTACCAACCACACTGCCAATTGAGTCAACGCGTTCTTCTACTTGGTTTACCGCGGCTGCAGATGCTGCGATATCTGAAGATAGCTCACTCATCTTAGACACTGACCCTTGAACGAACTTCTGACCAGTAAGAGCTTGGCCTGATGCCTGTTCAGTCAATGACGAAGCGCTTTGCGCATGCTCAGCGACAGTTTGCACCGTCGACGTCATCTCACTCATTGCTGTTGCCAGCTGATCGATCTCGTTGAACTCTTCTTGCGCTGACTCTTTGGTTTCAGACATGCTGATGGTCATCACTTCCGTCAGAGCAAACAGCTCATCAGAAGAGGCCACCTGAGTTTTGATCATGTCGTTCAGTTGAACGCGAGTTTTTTCAAGTTCGCGTGCCACATCGCCGTATTCATCTTTACAGTCCATTTGAATCGGCACTGATAAGTTCTTATCTGCCATGGTTTTAATGGCGTCATTAAGGTATTGAGTCTGGCGCAGCATAACGCGCGCCGCTGCTAACAGAAGAACCACAAACACAATGATCATCAAGGCTGTTTGCCAAGCCACTTGAACTAGGTAAGTCTCGTAATGCTGTTGTGCGACTTGCGCATTGTTCGTTACAGCAAGCAATGAATCGTAAAACGTACTTGCGTCCCATAGCTGCTTCGAAATGATCAAGATAGTGCTGAATATCATCAACATGACCATTTTTGGAACGAGACGAACGTCAGAGATTACCCTTTCCCACGGCTTGAATGACAGTTTAGTCATTGTCAGTTCTCCATTAATTCTTATATATTGATGGCTTCTATATCCGCGAGGTGGCTATGTCAGTCAAAGTTCGCGATTTATTTTGAGCCTCGTATGAATGTTGAATAATACCAAAGACGCCACCAAGCCGATGAGCTTATTGTCACTGATTCTCTCTTTCTTAGCGTTATTTGTGATCTCAGGCTTATTGTTCGTACCGATCGATAAAGAATCGAAACAAGTCCTTATCGGCCTCGATTTTATAATCTGTAGTGTTTTTCTTTTTCAGCTCACAATTGATCTATTCAGATCACAAAACAAAAAAGAATTTCTAAAAGTACACTGGATCGATTTCTTAGCAAGCATCCCAATGATCGAGCCTCTTCGTTTCGCTCGCATTTTTCAGATCCTGCGTGTGATTCTTGTGCTTCGCTCGGGTAAACGCGTTTTCAGAGAGCTATTCCGCAATCGCAAAGAAACCACCCTCGCCTCAATTATATTGTTGCTGGTCATTCTCCTGACCATTGGAGCTGGAACAATATTGCTGTTAGAGCACAAAGATCCCAATGCCAACATCACCACTGGCCAAGATGCTTTATGGTGGGCTTTCGTTACTATCAGCACGGTGGGATATGGCGATCATTATCCAGTCACGAGCTCAGGAAAATTAGTCGCGTCTATGGTGATCATTTGCGGTGTCGGTGTGTTTGGTATGATTTCAGGCTTGATTACTTCTTTGATCACCTCCCCAACTCATCATGAGAATCAACGAGCGGAAAACAAAGAGAAACACCTTGAGAAGATCATCGAGCAGCAACAAAAGATCTTAGAGCGACTCGAAAAACTTGAGCAACAAACAAAAAAATAGGGCCGTAGCCCTATTTTCAAATTCATACTTATATTGATACGGTTGTTGAGTTTAGTCTTGCCAGTATGGCTCAACCTCAACACTGATTTGGCGTGTCTGTTCCATCGCATGCAGAATAGACACTTCTTGACGAGCTAACCAACGCTCTAGCTGAACCTTCTCATCGCCTTCCAGCTTCTCAGTCAAAGGCTCTAATGTTTTAAGTGCCAACAAGTCATCAATGCCTTGCACCATATCGGCCCATGGCAAGCGGAAACTGTTTCGTTCAGCGTCATCATATAAACTCGCGAAACCAACACCAGAATACAGATTACGCATCAAACGGTATTGCTGCTCAATATACGCTTGGCTAGTCATCACTCGCTCTGGTGGGAAAGCTTCCATCAAGTCTGCCCATGTGCGATCGAGTTGCTGCACGGAAAACCATTCAATACCACGGCCCATTTGCTCACGCGCTTTCTCATCTAAGAAAGGCTGCCAGCCACGAGACAAGATCCAACGGCTCAAATCTAACAATAAACCGGTGTAACGAGCAGAGCTCAGCAAGGTAAGCAGATCTTCACGATCTGGCAGTTGCTCTTGCATCTCTTTAAGCTCAGCGACTAAGAACTTACGCGCATCGAGTTTACGTAGTACATGGCCTTTATCTTCCAGCAAGTCTTCGAAGTGATCATAGCTTTTCAGCCAGTCGAGCTCTTGCTCAAGCCACTTCAACTCTTGACGTAAAATAGCACTCGCGCGTCTTGGGACAATGCCACCATAGATAGTGAAGGTTTGACGAATAAAACTCAGCGAGTGGCTGATCTCATGTAGCGCTTCAATCGATTGGCGCTCAGTGAAAATCTGCTCGTGATAGTGCCAATGAGCGAGAGCATGCTCTAAAGATTGAATGAAACACGATTCAACGGTATCACTTTTGTCAGTATCAACTAAGGTCAAAGGAGTGGCTTCATCTCCTTGATAACCTTGAGCAAGGCGGTAACCCTTAGCTGCTTTGCTTAGGTTACCCAAACGCATGCCACCTTGTTCGCAGAATTGGCGAGACAATGTAAATAGCGCATCCGTTTGACCAGATTTAAGCTCCAGTTCGACTTCGCAAATCGGTTCTTGCAGGTCGCCTGATTCAACGAAGCCTTGATCGAATGCGACCTCGACTTGGCTACCATCAGGCATACCAATCAACCATTGCTCACGCGTAAAGTTGGTAGAGAACAGAGGAGTCAGCTCAGCTTGCAACGTTTCGATGTCTTTACCTGCTGGCCAGATATCCTCTGGGTGCAGGGCTAACTTAGGTTCGTTGCTGTCGTGTTCTGCATTGTATTCAGGCCTTTGATGCAGGCCAGCAACCACACGACCAGCAGTCTTTACGGTTTGTACAAATACGTCATCAAAGCGTCGAATGCGTAAGCCTGTATCGTGCTTACGTAGCCAGTTGTCAGCGGTGTCAAAGTAGATGTTACCTAGCTCACGACAACTGTGCTGAAGTACTTTAGTTTCAGCAATTTTATTGCGTAAAGTCTCTGAAAATTCAGGAGAAACAAAAAACTTCAGTTCTATCTCGGTTTCCATAGTTATACCTTTCTGTGAAGATAGGGACAGGATATTGCCAATTTGAAAAGTCGGCAAGTCAGAAATATCGCCCTTATGATGATCTAAAACAGTTTTAATGAGAGATTGATTAGGTTAACATGCGCGACTTTGTAGCCATCGCTTAACATTTCACCATGAATATGGTGTATGTTGTTTTAAGGTTATTATTTATTAGGTTGGATGACCATGCCAGTAAATACAATTATGGGGTTATTTGCAAAGTCCCCAATTAAACCTTTGCAGCGTCACGTAGTATGCGTGAACGAATGTTGTTCTCACCTAGTTAATTTCTTTGAAGTTTCTTCAAAAGGTGACTGGGAAAAAGCATCAGAAATTCGAGCTCAAATTTCTCACCTTGAGAAAGAAGCTGACGTACTAAAACGTGAAATTCGCCTTAAACTTCCTCGTGGTTTGTTTATGCCAGTTGATCGCACCGATATGTTGGAGCTATTAACGCAACAAGACAAACTCGCAAACCTAGCGAAAGACATTGCTGGCCGTGTATATGGTCGTCAACTTGTCATTCCTGCTCCTATGCAAGAAAACTTCATCGCTTACGTTAAACGTTGTCTAGATGCAGCGAACCAAGCGCAAAACGTAATCAATGAATTAGACGAATTACTTGAGACTGGCTTTAAAGGCCGTGAAGTAACACTCGTTGCCGAAATGATTCATCAATTAGATGTAATTGAAGATGACACGGATGCGATGCAGATCGAACTACGCCAACAACTAATGGCAATTGAAGGCGATCTGAATCCAGTTGATATCATGTTCTTATACAAAATTCTTGAATGGGTTGGTGGTATTGCAGATCAAGCACAGCGTGTAGGCGCTCGTCTTGAAGTAATGCTTTCTCGATCTTAAATCATACGTTAACCATATAACGAAGAGCATTTTTTGAACAAACCACTTATGCGCTGAGTATTTCTCTCGCTGAGCGGTTTTTTGCGTCTAAATTTGTTCCGCTTGTTATCAAACAACTAGGTATTACGATGGATATCCTTGCTAACTACGGCACTGTCCTGATTATTGTTGCAGCAGCTTTCGGTTTCTTGATGGCTATTGGTATTGGTGCAAATGACGTTGCGAACGCAATGGGCACCTCAGTAGGCTCTAAAGCTCTAACCGTTAAACAAGCGATCATTATCGCAATGATCTTTGAATTCGCAGGTGCTTACCTTGCGGGCGGCGAAGTAACAGACACGATCCGTAAAGGTGTTATCGAAACGTCTCTATTCGCTCATCAACCAGATGTACTTGTGTACGGCATGATGTCTGCACTTCTTGCTGCTGGTACATGGCTACTTCTCGCTTCTTACATGGGCTGGCCGGTTTCTACGACTCACTCAATCATCGGTGCAATCATCGGTTTTGCGTGTATTTCTGTAGGTACTGAAGCTGTAGACTGGAACAGTGTTCAAGGTATTGTGGGCAGTTGGATTATCACACCCGTTATTTCCGGCTTCTTCGCTTACGTCATATTTGTAAGTGCTCAACGACTGATTTTTGATACAGAGAACCCGCTATTTAACGCGAAACGCTTTGTACCGGTATACATGTTCATTACAACAATGGTAATTGCACTTGTAACCATCAAGAAAGGTCTTAAGCACGTTGGTCTGCACCTAAGCAACACTGAAGCATGGGTTTGGGCTGCTGGCGTTTCTGCGCTTGTTATGATCGGCGGTTACCTATACATCCAGAAGAAATTCGCTAATCGTGAAGAAGACCACGGCTTTGCTGGTGTTGAAGGCATATTCTCTGTACTAATGGTTATCACAGCTTGTGCGATGGCATTTGCACACGGTTCAAACGACGTTGCGAACGCGATTGGTCCACTGTCTGCTGTTGTATCAACCGTTGAGCACATGGGTGAAATCACAGGTAAGAGTACGATCGCATGGTGGATTCTTCCTCTAGGTGGTTTCGGTATCGTTGTTGGTCTTGCAACAATGGGTCATAAAGTAATGGCAACCGTTGGTACTGGTATTACAGAACTAACACCTAGCCGTGGCTTTGCTGCACAACTTGCAACTGCATGTACGGTTGTACTAGCTTCAGGTACTGGCCTTCCAATCTCTACTACACAAACACTCGTTGGTGCAGTATTAGGTGTTGGTTTTGCACGTGGTATCGCAGCACTAAACTTAGGCGTTGTACGTAATATCGTGGCTTCTTGGATTGTGACACTACCTGCAGGTGCTCTACTTGCTGTTGTGTTCTTCTACGGAATTCAAGCTGCGTTTACTATGTAATCGCGACTGCGTTAGTGAATACTAGCGTCAGAACAGTGTGAGCTTCAGTAACGATATGTAAATGCCATGTCATTATTGACTCAAACGCACAGAAAGGGAGGCTTTGCCTCCCTTCTTTGTTGCACCGCATAAAGAAACTAAATATTATTTGCTGATTGAGGCTGACTCATACGCCTACCCAATTTGAATCGTTAAGGGATTTACTGTGAAAAAACTGATTAGCTTAGTTTTGTTCGCAATGCTTGCGGCTCCAGCTGCCTTTGCACAAGACCGTTATATTGCTGACAAACTATTTACTTATATGCATTCTGGCCCAAACAACACATTCCGTATCATCGGTAGTGTTGATGCTGGTGAAAAGATTACATTCCTACAAACTAACAAGAGTACGGGTTACACCCAAATTCAAGACAACCGTGGCCGTAAAGGTTGGGTTGAAAGCAAGTTTGTAAGCACTCAAGAAAGCATGGCACTGCGTATGCCTAAGCTAGAGAAAGAGCTGACGGAAGTTAAAGGTAAGCTAGCGAATGCTCGTCAGAGTGCTGACAGCGAAAAAGCTGGCCTAGCAAGCTCTCTAGATTCTCGTAACAAGCAGATTGCTGAACTAGAACAGAACTACAGTGAAATTAGCCAACAGCTAACGAGCTCTCAAACAGAGAACCGTGAACTGCGCGCTAAGCTAGACACTCAAAAAGACGACCTGCTATTGAAGTACTTCATGTACGGTGGTGGTGTTGCGGGTATTGGTCTACTTCTAGGCCTTGTTCTGCCACACATCATGCCTCGTCGCAGAAAATCACCAAACGGTTGGGCGTAGACGTAACGCTTGTATCAGGTACAGTAAACTCAGTATCGAATATCAAAAAGGAGCACCTCGGTGCTCCTTTTTATTTGTCTGTTATCTAGATACCTTTAGAGCTCGCTAGCCTTTCCACTCGTACAGAGCTGGGATTTCTATCTTCTGCTGATTGAACTCTATGATCACCGATTGTGGCTTAATCTCCAGTAATTGAATGTCTTGTCCAATCCAATCTCCTTGCGCCACTTCTTGACCGTTCACTTTTACCCAACGCTTAGTTTCGCTACTCGAGTACATATGGGTTTGTAGGTCTAACTTAGGAAGGACTCCTGATAAGCTATTGGTGTGCGTTTCCAACTCAATAACCTGAGAGCCTCTTTGCCCTGCGGGTCTAGAGTCCATCGGCTCAGGAGCGCTTTGTTGCTCCCCCATAATGGATTCAAGCTTCAATGCTAAATCAGGTGGTAACTCACTGAGGTCTAGCCCTTGCAGCAGATCACTGTCCGATTGTAAGTCACTATTTGATTGCTGATCAGTGCTTGATTGCAGAGCAGTCGTTTCATCACTCGCGCCAGGCTGAACGGTTGGTTGAACAGGTGACGATTCAGAACTGGTTGTCATTTGAGTGTTGTTATCAGCATTCGCTAAGATCACAGCTGAGCCACCAGCGGTGTTTGCACTATTAGTACCAGAATCAATCTGTGCATACATCTCTTGCCTTGGCAGCGCTTTCAACGGTTGGCTCGCCGGTGCTGGACGAACAGCGAACAATGCATCTTCTTCCTCAGACACGGCATCCATGCTTGCTATATCAGCATCAGCAATTTCAGGCTCAATGTCTGATTCAGTTTTTAATTCTGGCAGAGCGACATTGGCAGCTTTGTTCACTGGTTCTTGTTGTTGGCTATACGATTGATAAGCCAGAACGCCACCCACCAACAAAGAAGGAACCAAGATTAAGAGTAGCCCCATCGCTAACGATGAACCTCGTTTGTTGCTCATCCCTTTTGCAGAATTAGGAACATGATGATTCTGGTAGCCTTTGAAGCTTGGTTTGCTAAGAGAGTGCTGATTAATAGACGACTGTTTTCCAGAGGAGTGTTTAAGTTCGTGCATAATACGTGACATTAGCTTTCGCCCCCTTCTAGTGACATCAACTTAGGCGAATCGAGTTGAGCTAATCTCTGCAATCTTGCCAAGGTGCGCTTACCAGCGATACCATCAACCGACATACCCTGCCAAGTTTGAAATGCTTCGATTTTCATTTTTAACTCATAATCAAATACATCACTACCGGAAACAACCTCTCCTAATACTTCAGAAAGCAGTAGATCAAGTAAAGCAACCGCTTCACCTTGATAGCCCTCTTTGAGGGTCTCTCGCAGCGGCTGTTTCCAAATAGCGACATAATCGCCTTGCCAGATTTGCTCTAAGGATTGCTTCGGCATCACCAACAGTTTTTCATTCACCAGTAACTCTACAGAATCCTCAGACACGCCATACAGCACAGCAAACACAGGCTTTTGGTCTATGTCGAGATTAAGTACCACAGGCACGCCGAGTTCTAACAATGTATCCAAATTGGCCTGCTGCTGCTCGCACACAAAAACACTTTGTGGCTCACTTAAGCACAATCCATCACGCAGTGAAGATTGATACCCCCACAGCATATACAAGTCCTTGATAGCAAGAGAACGATTGGTCCCCTGCATCAAATGTTGTTGAATGTGTTGCGGCAATTCAAACTTGGCAGGTTTTGGCTCGGCAAGCAACTTAGGAACATCGGCCACCAATGAACGCTGAGTATGTGCTAACACTTCAGTCTTCGCTTCATTTGAAGCATCCGTAGGCAACCAATCATTGATATAGCTTGGAGCGAAGTTAAAGGTCGCTATTGCAAGACCAACGCTTAACGTCGCAATCCCTGCGTATTGGAATAACTTGGGCGCAGCACGAGAAGTTCGAGGTTTCTCGACGTGATACACATCGGCCTGAAAGGACATAACCTGCTGACACGCTCGGTTAACCGTTTCATTGCTCGGTAGCTGCTCACCATCATGAAAAGCCAACTGCAGTGCTTTATCACACACCAAGTTAATGAGCCTTGGAATACCATGCGTATATTGAGCAATCAGCTTGATAGAACGGTTCGAAAACAACATCTGCTCGCCACCCGCCGTCTCCAAACGAAACGCGATGTACTTACCCGTTTCTTCAGTATTAAGAGGCAGTAAGTGATAACGACCAGTAATGCGCTGCGCTAGCTGACGCAGCTGCGTGGTTTGTAAGTGCTGTTGTAATTCAGGTTGGCCGACCAACAGTACTTTTAACAGCTTACGATTGTCGGTTTCCAAGTTTGTTAGCAGGCGTAACTGCTCCAACACATCGGCAGCGAGGTGTTGGGCTTCATCGATCACCAATAGGGTTTGAATGCCTTCGGCATGGCTATCAAGTAGAAAATAATGAATAGCCTGACTGAGCTGTTTCAACGATGCTTGTTCAGGGTACTCGACCTCAAACTCATCGCAGATTGCTTCAAGTAAATCCGTATTGGAAAACGTAGGGTTAAGTATAAGGCCAGCCTGAGTATGACTATCCAATGAAGACAACATCGCCTTAGCGACCGTTGTTTTCCCTGTACCAACCTCACCAGTAAGCATCGCAAAGCCCCCACCCTCGCCTAAACCGGCTTGTAGGTTCTGCATCGCTTCTTGATGGCGCTGACTCAAAAACAAGTAGCGAGAATTTGGTACAATCGAAAATGGCATCTCAACGAAGCCAAAATATTCCTTATACATGTGCTGCCCTATAATTACGATTAATGGAAAGTACCATTGCTTGCAGTAAAGTCCAGCAGTGATAAAACATTTCGAGGTGATAAGTTGCAAATTTACGATAGCCTACCAAAAGATAACGGGCTACAACGCTATCTAGTCGGTGGAGCAGTGCGCGATAAGCTGCTCAATATTGATAGTTATGATAGAGACTGGGTCGTGGTAGGGAGTACCCCTCAAGAGATGGAAAACCTTGGCTTTACTGCTGTGGGAAAAGATTTCCCCGTATTCTTGCACCCAAAAACCAAAGAAGAGCACGCACTGGCTCGCACTGAGAGAAAATCCGGTTCCGGTTACACAGGCTTTGAGTGTTACTTCGCTCCAGACGTGAGTTTGGAAGAAGATCTGATGCGTCGAGATCTGACCATCAACGCTATCGCTCAAGATGATAAAGGCCAACTTTACGATCCTTACCATGGTCAGAAAGATCTCTCAGATCGTGTTTTAAGACACGTTTCAGACGCTTTTGTTGAAGACCCTCTTCGTGTACTACGTGTGGCTCGCTTCGCCGCCAAGCTTCACCATCTTAACTTCACGGTTGCACCTGAAACCATGGATATGATGAGTGAGATCGTCCAATCTGGTGAGCTGGCACACCTTACTGCAGAACGAGTTTGGCAAGAGTGGCATAAGTCTCTTAGTACGCCGCACCCTGAAGTGTTCCTCTCTATATTGAAAGAGTGTGGTGCATTGGCAGTCGTATTACCTGAGATTGACGCTCTATTTGGCGTCCCTCAACCTGAAAAATGGCACCCTGAAATCGACACGGGCATTCACACTCTGATGGTTGCTCAGCAAGCCGCACTATTAAGCCCCTCATTACCGGTACGCTTTGCAGCTCAAGTGCATGACTTAGGTAAAGGCGTCACGCCAGAAAGCGAATGGCCAAGCCACAAAATGCATTGCCATACGGGCTTAAAAATCATTAAAAAGCTGTGTGAGCGTGTCAGAGTGCCCAATGAGTTCAGAGATCTTGCGCTGTTAGTGTGCGAGCAACATTCTAATATCCACCGTGCAGGCGAGCTCAAGCCAACCACCTTTCTCAAGGTTCTCAACAAGTTCGATGTTTGGCGTAAGCCAGATAGGCTCGACGATATACTGCTTTGCTGCCAGGCCGACCACGCAGGCCGAGAAGGATTAGAAGATCAACCTTATCCTCAAAAAGCGCGTTTTGAAGTGGCTTACCAAGCGGCGCTGCAAGTCGAAGTTAAGGCGATTATTGCCGATGGCTTTCAAGGTAAAGATATTCGAGAAGAACAAGAGAAACGCAGAGCCATCGCAATTGAAAACGCCCTATCAGAACTCGCTAGCAGTTAATCATCACCGCACTAACTAAAACGTATTAAAAAGCCCGCTGTTAAGCGGGCCTTTTGTTTCAATCTTTACAGCGAGACCGTTGTCCGCGTCTGTTACTGCATCATTAAGAAAGCAAACAGACCACAACCTAGAATCAGTCGGTAGATAACGAACGGTGTCATGCCCATACGAGAGATAAGCTTCAAGAAGAAGTGGATGCAGATGTAAGCACTGATGAAAGACACCGCAACGCCCGTTAGCAAAGTGCCAACATGGATTGGATCACCACTTGTCACCAACTTAAGACCTAAATAACCACCAGCCAGAGTGATGATTGGGATAGACATCAAGAAAGAGAATCGAGCCGCCGCTTCACGTGTGAAACCAAGGTAAAGCGCCGCGGTAATGGTTGCGCCAGAACGAGACGTGCCCGGAATGATCGCCATTGCTTGAGCAAGACCAATAAACAGCGCCTTTTTCCAACCCGCTTGGTATTCGTCATCGCGCAGGCTTGAGTTCTTGTCCACCCACCATAGCAATAGACCAAAGATAATCGTTGTCGTCGCGATCACCCACGCACTGCGTAAGTAAAGCTCAACAATATCTTTCATCAACAAGCCAAAGATACACGCAGGAATCGTCGCGAGAATGATCATCCACGCTAGCTTCGCTTCTTTACTGCGATCGCCTTTAAACACTGAACCAAAGAATGCGCTCAACAGAGAGACCACTTCTTTACGGAAATAGATAACCACGGCTGCCAAAGTACCGACATGGACAGCGACATCAAAAGCCAAACCTTGATCTTCCCAGCCTAAAACAGCAGAAGGAAGGATTAGATGTGCAGAACTGGAAATAGGTAAAAACTCAGTAAAGCCTTGCACCAACGCCAATATAAACGCTTCAAAATAACTCATTACTTACCTTAAAAATTATAGTTTTATATCTACGACAGAGAGCGAGTCTAATTGCTGCATCTTCTGCCATATTTCACTGACGGTTCTTCCGTCTTGCGGGATAACTCGCGCAGGACAAAGATCATAAAGCGGTTGTGTTACAAAAGGATATTTGTAGATATCACTGCGTGGCAGCTCTGGATCGCTATCAGAAATCTCCTCTCCAAACAGCACAATATCAAGATCGAGTTTTCGATCTTGTAGTTTGTGCGCATCTTGAGAGCGACCCCATTTAAACTCAATTTTACGCAGCTGCTGTAAAAATTCAGTCAATGAAAGTGATGTGTCGAGCTCTATCACAAAGTTATAAAACGGATGGCTATTAAAACCCACGGGCTCACAGTGATAGATTTTAGAACATTTAAGGTTAGTCCCTAACGATTGAAGCTCTGTCCATGCCACCCTTGCATGCTTGTCGCGGTCTATGTTCGTGCCAACACCAACATAGGCTACTGTCATGCTTGACCTCGTTCGATGATCACGCCAACGGCTTTTGCTTGTGGCACTGCGCCAGGTTTCGCTAAGCGGATTTTAATCCACGGCACAGAGAATTGAGTCATGATCAATTCAGCGACTTCTTCTGCGACACGTTCAACCAATAGAAATCGGCCATTCGCAATGTGGTCAAGCACGGCAGTACTCACAGTCGAGTAGTCCAAAGCATCAACCACATCATCACTCTTACCTGCTGGGCGGTTGTCATGAGCCATTTCAATATCAAGCACAAGTTTCTGTTTAATCTCTTGCTCCCAATCGTAAACACCGATCGTTGTAATTACTTCTAGCTGTTCAATGAAAACTTTATCCAGTGCCATGACTTGTCCTTTTAGAGGTCGGATACCCATATGGGGGAAAAAAACGTATTATTTGCGTAATTCGAGATATGATATCAATTACTCTTGGATTGAGCATTATTTTCCCATCGTTAGGCTTATAACCGTTTAAGGAAAGACATGACCCCATTGGCACTAATCATGATCATTGCAGCCTATTTGCTAGGTTCAATCTCTAGTGCGGTCTTGATATGCCGAGTCTTAAGACTTCCTGATCCAAGAACGGTAGGCTCTAATAACCCAGGAGCCACTAATGTACTGCGCGTTGGCGGTAAAGGCGCCGCTGCTGCCGTCCTCCTGTGTGACATGCTGAAAGGCACTATCCCTGTCTGGCTTGGCTACTACCTCAAGATCGACCCAATCATTCTTGGGGTTGTCGCAATTGCGGCGTGTCTAGGTCATATGTATCCGATCTTCTTCCACTTCAAAGGTGGTAAAGGCGTGGCAACCGCACTCGGCGCTATCGCCCCAATAGGATTCGATCTAACAGGAATGATCATGGCGACTTGGTTAGTGGTGGCGTTTTTGTTTCGTTACTCTTCTTTAGCGGCACTGGTTACTGTGCTACTTGCCCCTTTCTACGCTTGGTTAGTCAAACCTCAATACACATTACCAGTAGCCATGCTGTGCTGTTTGATCGTGTTACGTCACCACCAGAATATCCGCCGCCTACTCGATGGCAGCGAACCAAAACTCGGACAAAAAAAATCGGCTTAAACTGTCACGTCTAAGCCGAACCATAATATTCAGTATTTAAAGCTTACAGCAGATGTTTATCTAAAAACGTCTTCAGCATTGTGTTCACAAACTCTGGTTGCTCTAACGAGCTAATATGACCTGCGCCAGGAATCACCACTAATTCACTGCCCGTAATGCAATCGTGCATTAGGTATGACTCAAGTACCGGACGTGGTTTATCTTCTTGTCCTACAGCAATCAAAACAGGCAGAGCAAAGTTCTCTACCGATTCAATCATATCGCGACGTCCAAACACCATTCGACCAATTCGTGCCACTTCTTCAGCGCTGTCGCCCTCAAGAGCCGATAACTGCTGAGTAAAACCTTCAACTAAAGCTGGCGTGTTGGTTTGAGCGTCATTAGCGAAGAACAGAGGTACAACCGCTTCAACAATTGGCTGAGGAACCGTCTTGGTTTGAGTGATGGTATCTAACATGCTGAAGTACTTAGCGTGAGCAACTTCTGGTTCTAAACCCACAAAAGTATCCATTAGAACCAAAGACTTAATACGTGCAGGTGCAAGTTCCGCTAACTCAGTCCCCCACATACCGCCAACCGATAAGCCAACTACTGAGAATTCTTCGATCTCTAAATGATCAAGCAGAGCCAAAACGTGCTGAGCGTAATCTTTCAAGTTACGCATCGAAGTGGGTGCTGCTTGAGATTCACCATGAGACCAAAGCTCTGGAACAATACAGCGATACTGAGCCTTTAATGCTTCGATCTGCGGCTTCCACATTGCACTATCCCAAAGGTAACTGTGGCCGAGTACAACAACAGGGCCTTGACCTTCATCTAGGTACGCCATCGATTGATTGTCTACTGTGAACTTGTTCATTTTCTTCCCTAATCTCTATCAGCAATTATTTATCGACATACAGTCGGTAAGCTAGGATATAAAAACGGCCGCACAAGGCGACCGTTTATCGAAACACTATAGTCAATTACGCAATTGGCTCTAGTTGGTCAATTGGCCAACGCGGTGTGGCATGAACAGACAAATCAGCCGTTTCGCCATTCTTCAGGCGCTGCATGCCCGCATAAGCGATCATCGCACCATTATCTGTACAGAACTCAGTGCGTGGGTAGTACACCTCACCACCGACTTTCTTAGCAAGCGCCTCAAGCTCAACGCGCAGTTGCTTGTTGGCACTTACACCGCCAGCAATCACTATACGTTTCATGCCCGTTTCAACCAAGGCACGCTTACACTTGATTACTAAGGTTGCACAAACGGCTTCTTGGAACGCGTAAGCGATATCAGCGCGAGTTTGGTCATCATTATCGTTGTCACGAATGGTATTCGCTGCGAACGTCTTCAGACCAGAAAAGCTCATATCTAACCCCGGACGATCGGTCATTGGGCGCGGGAACTTAAAACGACCCGGAGTGCCTTTTTCTGCCAAGCGAGATAGCAGTGGACCACCAGGGTAATCTAAGCCCATCAGTTTCGCGGTTTTATCAAACGCTTCACCCGCTGCATCATCAATCGATTCACCAAGGATTCGGTATTCACCAATGCCTTTCACTTCTACCATCATGGTATGGCCGCCAGAAACCAGCAGAGCCACAAATGGGAATGGAGGTGGATTGTCTTCTAACATTGGCGCAAGAAGGTGACCTTCCATATGGTGAACAGGCACAGCAGGCACGCCCCACGCATAAGCAATACTGCGACCAATCGTTGCACCGACAAGCAGTGCACCCACTAAACCTGGACCAGCCGTGTAAGCCACACCATCAATGTCTTTCGACGTTAGGTTCGCTTCAGCTAATGCCGCTTTAATAAGAGGAATTGTTTTTTTCACGTGGTCACGCGAAGCTAGCTCAGGCACCACACCACCGTAATCGGCGTGCAGCTTTACTTGGCTATATAATTGATGAGAAAGCAGCCCTTGCTCATCATCATAAATCGCGATTCCTGTTTCATCACAAGAGGTTTCAATACCAATAATGCGCATAATTTTCTCGGCACGCTTTCGTCTAAAATGGGAAATTAGCGCAATATTACCCTGCCTAAGCTCTTCAAACAAATATTGTACAGACTATAATCGACAAAGTGCTTTACAAAGCCACTGTGATCGGATTAAAATTCCGCACCATTTTTGATCAAGCTGGTTAATGGCCAAACGCGAATAGAGAGTTAGCTCGATGGGTAACTTCTCTGATTTGGTACTGAGTGGCCAGCGATAATGAATAACCCCTGAGGTGAAAGGCATATGCCAATAGTTAAAGTACGTGAAAACGAACCGTTCGACGTTGCACTACGTCGTTTCAAGCGCTCTTGTGAAAAAGCAGGTATCCTTTCTGAAGTTCGCCGTCGCGAGCACTACGAAAAGCCAACTACAGTTCGCAAACGCGCTAAAGCAGCAGCTCAAAAGCGTCACGCTAAGAAGCTAGCTCGCGAAAACGCACGTCGCGTTCGCCTGTACTAATAACTTAATCCATAAGGACTGAGTTATGGCTCTTATTGAACAACTCAAAGAAGAGCAAAAATTAGCGATGAAAGCCAAGGACAAACCGCGCCTTGGCACTATCCGCTTAGCTCTTTCAGCAATTAAGCAACGTGAAGTTGACGAACGGATCACTCTGAACGACGACGACATTCTTGCTGTATTAGTTAAAATGGTTAAGCAACGTCGCGATTCTGTTGCTCAATATGAATCGGCAAATCGTCAAGATCTTGCTGACGTGGAAAAAGCAGAAATTACGGTACTTGAAGGCTTTATGCCTCAACCGCTAACTGATGAAGAAGTTATTGCACTACTTGATAGCGCAATCGCCGAAGCTCAACCAGCGGGCATGCAAGACATGGGTAAAGTAATGGCTATCTTGAAACCACAAATTCAAGGGCGTGCAGATATGGGTAAAGTTAGTGGTTTAGTTCGTTCTAAACTCGCTTAATCCCAAATCAAATTGCAACAAGCCGTGCAATCCTTCGGAACGCACGGCTTGTTTGTATCTGTAACCTATTCAAACTATTATTATCCACACTCTCAGTTAGTGCATTTTTCTAAGGTTTTATGGCAGGACACATCCCGCGTAGTTTCATCGATGATCTCCTAGCGCGTCTCGACATTGTCGACATTGTGGACGCACGCGTGAAACTTAAGAAAAAAGGCAAAAACTATGGTGCTTGTTGCCCATTCCACAACGAAAAGACCCCTTCTTTTAGCGTAAGCCAAGAAAAACAGTTTTATCACTGCTTTGGTTGTGGCGTACACGGTAATGCTATCGACTTCATTATGGAGTTCGAACGTCTCGATTTTGTTGAAGCTATTGAAGAGCTAGCCTCTTTCTTAGGCCTCGATGTTCCTAGAGAACAGCGCAGCGGCGAAATATCAACAGCACCAAGAGCCAACAGCGAACAAAAACGTAACCTCTACGATTTGATGGGCGGCATCAGTAATTTTTACCGCTCTCAACTGAAAATTTCAGCCAACAAACCTGCGATTGATTACTTAAAGAATCGTGGCCTTTCTGGCGAGATCGTCCAGAAGTTTGGTATTGGTTATGTGGCCGATGAGTGGGACTTAGTTCGTAAGAACTTTGGCCAACAGAAAGAAGCCCAAGACATGCTCGTGACTGGCGGCATGTTAATTGAGAACGATAAAGGTAACCGATACGACCGATTCCGTGGACGCGTAATGTTCCCGATTCGTGATCGTCGTGGCCGTGTGATTGGTTTTGGTGGTCGTGTATTAGAAGACGGCACACCAAAATACCTCAACTCACCAGAAACACCTATATTCCATAAAGGTAAAGAGCTTTACGGCCTTTATGAAGTGCTGCAAGCCTACCGTGAACCGCCGCAAATACTTGTGGTTGAAGGTTACATGGATGTCGTGGCACTCGCGCAATATGGTGTCGATTACTCAGTAGCATCACTGGGCACCTCAACAACTGGCGACCACGTTCAAATGTTGTTCCGTCAAACCAGCACTGTGGTTTGTTGTTACGATGGTGACCGAGCAGGTAAAGAGGCCGCATGGCGCGCACTAGAAAACGCACTTGAGTATCTGAAAACAGGTAACACGCTTAAGTTTCTGTTCTTGCCCGACGGTGAAGACCCAGACAGCTATATTAGAGAGCATGGCAAAGCCGCTTTTGAACAACTGGTCCACAATGCGACGCCGCTTTCGACCTATTTGTTCGATAACCTGATTGAAATACACAAGTTGAACTTGGGAACAACCGAAGGGAAATCAGCACTGCGTGCACACGCCAGCGCCTTGATTAACAAAATTCCTGACAGTTACTTCCAAGAATTGCTCGAAAAACTGCTCGATGAGCGAACTGGATTTGATAACCAATTGCGACGTGCGCGTGTTCATACACAGAACCCAACACCTCAGCCGCATAAAGAGCTCAAGCGCACTCCAATGCGTGAAGTTATCGCTTTGCTTATCCAAAATCCGAGCTATGCTGATATGGTACCGGATTTATCAAGTGTCAAAGGCTTACAGTTGCCTGGGCTAAGTTTATTCGTCGAAGTACTTGATAAATGCCACGCGCATCCCCATATCAACACAGGCCAATTATTAGAGCATTGGCGACACAATAAACATGAGGCTCTTCTGTCTCGTCTCGCGAGCTGGGAAATCCCCCTCGACGAAGACAATCAAGAAGACATATTTTTAGACTCATTGGACAACATACTTGCCCAGTGCGTTGAAAAACAAATTGAAAACCTGCAGGCCAAAGCAAGAAGCGTCGGTTTATCAGCCGAAGAAAAAAGGGAGCTACTAGCTTTAATGCTAGATCTAAAAGCGTAACCCTGTTTGATTAGTCAGCATTTAATAAATTTGTTAACATAATTGGTTTGCATTTGAGAATGCAACGTCCTTCACCAGACCTGAAGTTGGATATCATCTATGGATCAAAATCCGCAGTCACAGCTTAAATTACTTGTTATTAAAGGCAAGGAACAAGGCTATCTGACCTACGCCGAAGTAAACGACCACCTACCTGCAGAAATCGTGGATTCTGAACAGGTAGAAGACATCATTCAAATGATCAACGACATGGGTATCAAGGTAGTTGAAACTGCACCTGATGCTGATGATCTAGCACTTAATGATGACGATGCCAATATAGATGAAGATGCAGCCGAAGCTGCAGCTGCTGCGCTTTCAAGCGTAGAAAGCGAGATTGGCCGTACTACTGACCCAGTTCGTATGTACATGCGTGAAATGGGTACGGTTGAACTACTGACTCGTGAAGGCGAAATCGACATTGCGAAACGTATTGAAGATGGTATCAATACAGTTCAACTATCGGTTGCTGAGTACCCAGGCACTATTCCATACATCTTGGAACAGTTTGACCGCGTACAAGCAGAAGAGATTCGCTTAACAGACCTAATCAATGGCTTTGTTGACCCTGACGACGATGGCACAGCTGCGCCAACGGCGACTCACATCGGTTCAGAACTTGCTGAAACTGATCTGGAAGACGAAGACAAAGAAGACGCTGAAGACGACGAGGAAGAGGAAGAAGAAGATACAGGTATCGATCCTGAACTTGCTCTTGAGAAGTTCACAGCGCTTCGTACTAGCTACCAGAACCGTCAGCTAGCGATCAACGAGTACGGCCATGAAAGCCCGAAAGCAATGCTTGCAACAACAATGATGCAAGACGTATTCAAAGAGTTCCGTCTAACACCAAAACAGTTTGATTACCTAGTAAACGAACTGCGTAACTCAATGGATCGCGTACGTACTCAAGAACGCCTAATCATGCGTCAAACGGTTGAGTACGGCAAAATGCCGAAGAAATCTTTCATTGCTCTATTTACTGGCAACGAATCTAGCGAAGCATGGTTGGATGAAGTTCTTGCTTCAGACAAGCCATACGCAGAAAAGATCAAACGTAACGAGCACGACATCCGTCGCTCTATCCAAAAACTGGATATGATCGAACGTGAAACGTCTCTTACTGTTCAAAGCATCAAAGATATCAGCCGTCGTATGTCTATCGGTGAAGCGAAAGCTCGTCGTGCGAAGAAAGAGATGGTTGAAGCGAACTTACGTCTAGTAATCTCGATTGCTAAGAAGTACACAAACCGTGGTCTACAATTCCTGGATCTAATCCAAGAAGGTAACATCGGTCTGATGAAAGCGGTAGATAAGTTTGAATACCGTCGTGGTTACAAGTTCTCTACTTACGCTACGTGGTGGATCCGTCAAGCAATCACTCGTTCGATTGCCGATCAAGCTCGTACTATCCGTATTCCGGTTCACATGATCGAAACGATCAACAAACTAAACCGTATCTCTCGTCAAATGCTACAAGAGATGGGTCGTGAACCACTTCCGGAAGAGCTAGCTGAACGCATGCAAATGCCTGAAGACAAGATCCGTAAAGTACTGAAAATCGCTAAAGAGCCAATCTCAATGGAGACACCAATCGGTGACGACGAAGATTCGCACCTAGGTGATTTCATCGAGGATACAACGCTAGAACTACCTTTAGACTCTGCAACGGCAACAAGCCTACGCGGCGCAACTAAAGACGTTCTTGCTGGCCTAACACCTCGTGAAGCTAAAGTACTGCGTATGCGTTTCGGTATCGATATGAACACTGACCACACTCTTGAAGAAGTGGGCAAGCAGTTCGACGTAACTCGTGAACGTATCCGTCAGATCGAAGCAAAAGCACTGCGTAAACTTCGTCACCCAAGCCGCTCAGAAACTCTGCGTAGCTTCCTAGACGAGTAATCACACGCTTTAGTGCGGTTAGCTTTTAAGCATAAATAAGAAAAGGTGAGCGTTGGCTCACCTTTTTTTTATCCGTATGATTTAAGTGGCTAAGATGTAAGCGGAATTGCCCCTTATAGTGTCTAGACACCACTGAATGCTTCCCCTATAATCTATGCCCTACGGCCCCTTAGCTCAGTGGTTAGAGCGCACGACTCATAATCGTTCGGTCCCCAGTTCAAATCTGGGAGGGGCCACCAAATTAGAAAAGCCAGAACAGTTCACACTGCTCTGGCTTTTTGCTTTTCTAGTTCCGTACCAATCACGCCCTGTACTTCCTAACCAAAAACGAATCGTCCCGCACACAATTCCAATTGCCTCTCTGTGACTAAACATACTTTTCTTTTATAAAAAAATCGGCAATATGAGAGTACATAAATCGCTCAATAGTTCAGGGAAGACTCATGAAAGACGAAACACTCTCGATTCACTTCGGTTACGACACTGATCCAACAACCAAATCCGTTGCCACACCTATCTACCAAACCGTCGCTTACGAATTCGATAACGCACAACACGGCGCTGACCTCTTCAACCTTGCGGTGCCAGGGAATATCTACACTCGCATAATGAACCCAACCAATGATGTGCTAGAAAAGCGCATGGCAGCCTTAGAAGGAGGTATTGCAGGCTTAGTCGTGAGTGCAGGCAGTGCTGCAATTAACTATGCGATTCAGACGTTGGCGCAAATCGGTGACAACATTGTTTCAACGCCTCAGCTTTACGGTGGTACTTACACCCTATTTGCTCACATGTTGCCAAACCAAGGGATTGAAGTTCGCTTTGCTAAAGACGATAAACCAGAAAGCTTAGCGGCACTGATCGATGAAAAAACCAAGGCGGTTTACTGCGAAAGTATCGGTAACCCAGCAGGTAATATTATCGACTTAGAGCGTGTTGCTGAACTTGCTCACGCACAAGGTGTGCCTGTGATTGTTGATAACACGGTGGCGACGCCTGTGCTGTGTAAACCTATCGATTTTGGTGCTGACATCGTGGTGCACTCACTAACCAAATACGTGGGTGGTCACGGTACAACGTTAGGTGGCGTGATTGTCGACTCAGGTAAATTCCCATGGGCACAGCACAAGGACCGCTTCCCTGTGTTTAATCAGCCAGAGCCTTCTTATCATGGCGTGGTTTATACCGAGGCCTTTGGTGAGGCTGCGTTTATTGGTCGTGCTAGAACGGTTCCCCTACGTAATACAGGTGCAGCACTGTCACCAATGAATGCTTTCATGTTGATGCAAGGTTTGGAGACCTTGTCGCTACGCATGGAGCGACACACAGAGAATGCCTTGAAAGTAGCGGAATACCTCAAGCAACACGAGAAAGTCAGTTGGGTAAGTTACGCTGGCCTGCCTGATTCGGAATTCTACCCACTCGCTGAAAAGTACATGCAAGGTAAGCCATCGGCCATTCTATCTTTTGGCCTAAAAGACGGTTATGAAGCTGGTGTTCGTTTCTATGATGCCCTGCAAATCTTCAAACGTTTGGTTAACATTGGCGATGCGAAATCGCTCGCTTGTCACCCTGCTTCGACGACACACCGTCAACTAAGTGAAGCTGAACAAAAACAAGCCGGTGTATCACCAGAGATGATTCGCCTATCAGTAGGTATTGAACACATTGACGATATCTTGGCTGACCTAGAGCAAGCACTGAGCGCTTAATGACGCTACAGCTAGCTCTAACACTGATCGTTAACTAACAGACATAAAAAAGCCCATCACAAGATGGGCTTCTTATTATCTATTTCTTAGGTTAGGTGTCGATTACTCAACTGTTACCGCTTTCGCTAGGTTACGAGGTTGGTCAACGTCGGTACCTTTGATTAGCGCTACGTGGTAAGACAGCAGCTGCATCGGTACTGTGTAGTAGATAGGCGCTGTTACCTCACTTACGTGAGGCATCTTGATGATCTTCATGTTCTCATCGCTTTCAAAGCCAGCGTCTTGGTCAGCGAATACGTAAAGTAGACCGCCACGAGCACGTACTTCTTCAACGTTCGATTTTAGCTTCTCTAACAAGTCGTTGCTTGGTGCAATAACGACTACAGGCATATCTGCATCGATAAGAGCCAAAGGACCGTGCTTAAGCTCACCAGCCGCGTATGCTTCTGCGTGGATGTAAGAGATCTCTTTCAGTTTAAGAGACGCTTCCATCGCGATTGGGTAGAACTCACCACGACCCAAGAACAGTGTGTGATGCTTATCAGCAAAATCAGGTGCTAGCGCTTCAATTTCTTTATCAAACGCTAATGCTTTCTCGATATCAGCAGGCAGTTGGTGAAGAGCTTGAACGATTTCCGCTTCTTTCTCTTCATTGATACGACCCTGTAGGCGACCAATTGACGTTACCATCATCAGCATCGCTGCTAGTTGAGTTGTGAAAGCTTTAGTAGAAGCAACACCGATCTCTGTTCCTGCGCGAGTCATGAAGGCAAAATCAGATTCACGAACCAGTGAAGAACCCGCAACGTTACA
This sequence comes from Vibrio sp. 10N.261.46.A3, assembly GCF_041472995.1. Taxonomy (NCBI): domain Bacteria; kingdom Pseudomonadati; phylum Pseudomonadota; class Gammaproteobacteria; order Vibrionales; family Vibrionaceae; genus Vibrio; species Vibrio sp. 10N.261.46.A3. Next base: position 144,245 of record NZ_JBFRRH010000003.1, read on the forward strand.
GATAGTCATTGCTGACATGTACCCCTTCTCTTTTGCAAGACGAAGTGCAGCAAGCGTATCCGCCGTTTCACCAGACTGAGACAGAGTCACCAATAGGCTGTTCGGACGAACAACGAAATCACGGTAACGGAATTCAGAGGCGATCTCTACATCACAGCTTACGCCAGCTAGAGATTCAAACCAGTAACGCGCAGCCATACCTGAATTGTAAGACGTACCACATGCGATGATCTGCACGTGTTCAACCTTGCTTAGGATCTCTTCAGCTTTAACGCCGATCGCGTTAGTGATAACCGAAGTCTCAGAGATACGGCCTTCCATTGTGTTGATCAGCGCTGTTGGTTGTTCGAAGATCTCTTTCTGCATGAAGTGACGGTATTGACCTTTGTCACCAGCGTCATGTTCAGCGTTTGATTCAACGATTTCACGCTCAACACGCTCGCCCGCGACATCAAATACAGTAACATCACGACGAGTTACCTCAGCAACATCACCTTCTTCTAGGTACATGAAGCGACGAGTTACGCTCAGTAGCGCCAGTTGGTCAGAAGCAAGGAAGTTCTCGCCGACACCAAAACCGATAACGATCGGGCTACCAGAACGAGCCACAACAATACGGCTAGGATCTTTGCGATCAACCGCAACCGTGCCGTACGCACCGTCTAATTGTTTTGCTGTTTTCTGTAGTGCTTCAACCAAAGAAGCTGAAGTGCGAAGTTCCCACTCAACTAAGTGAGCAATAACTTCTGTATCTGTTTGTGAAGTAAACACGTAGCCACGCTCTTGCAGCATAGCGCGCAGTGCTTCGTGGTTTTCGATAATACCATTGTGTACAACGGCAATATCACCAGACATGTGTGGGTGTGCGTTCGCTTCAGATGGCTCACCGTGTGTCGCCCAACGTGTATGAGCGATACCTGTACCGCCAATCACTTGTTGCTCTTCTACCGCGTCGGCTAGCTCTTGTACTTTACCTAGGCGACGTACACGAGTTAGGTTAGATTCAGTATCGACGACAGCGACACCTGCTGAATCGTAGCCACGGTATTCCAGACGACGAAGGCCTTCTACTAAAATTTCAGCAACATCACGCTGTGCTACTGCACCAACAATTCCACACATAGTTTCACTCCATCAATTTTGTTTTATTCCTATTGGCAGCAAGCAAAGGCCAGATCTTTATTAAGATCAATTATAGGAAGGTAAATGCATAATATTTAAATTTGTTTTTACGCTGGATCGGTCAGGATCACTCGAACATCATGTGATTCGATACTTGCTTTGGATTCTTCGCCTAAGTCTGTATCGGTAATTAAGATGTCAATGTGTTCCCATGCCAGCTCTAAGTTCGGGATCTTTCGTCCCACTTTTTCCGACTCAACCATCACGATCACTTCTCGTGACACTTCAGCCATTACTTTGCTCAGGCCAACCAGTTCGTTAAACGTGGTTGTGCCTCTATCAAGGTCGATACCATCGGCCCCGATAAATAGTTGGTCAAAATCGTAAGCGCGAAGCACCGACTCTGCGACTTTGCCTTGGAAAGAGTCCGAATGGGTATCCCAAGTGCCGCCCGTCATTAATAACGTCGGCTCGCTTTCAAGCTCATTAAGCGCATTAGCGACGTGCAATGAGTTGGTCATCACAACCAAGCCACGCTTAGCATTAAGCTGCTGAATTAGAGCACCGGTCGTACTGCCACTATCGATCACGATGCGGTTATGGTCGCGAATTAAATCTGCAGCGGCTTTTGCCAATAAAACCTTTCGAGTCGAAACTTGTTGACCCAGTTCTTCGTTGACAACCTCTTTCGGTAACGAAATCGCACCACCATAACGGCGTAAAAGCTGACCGTTTTTCTCTAAAGACGCCAAGTCCTTTCTAATAGTGACCTCTGAGGTTTCAAACTTAGCGGATAATTCATCAACACTAACCTCCCCTTTTTCATTCACTAGGTTAGAAATTGCATGTCTTCTGAGCTGGGTATTTCGTTTCGACATTTAAAAAAGGCCATTAAGTTTCGATATGAAACATATTATAGTTACAACGAAACTATTTAGTCCATTTATTTTGATCCAAAAAATTAATAAATAGCGATAAAACCTTGTCCTAAGACAATTGTTAAGCAGTGATATTGAACTCATTAGGTGGTAGAATCCGCACCCGAAAAGAAAAAAAATTACAAAACTGACTGTTATTTTTTTGCAACCTACCCCCTATATAGTGGGGTAAGTCACAGAAAACCGATGTTGAATCAAAATCTTTTAGTCATAAAATGACTAAAATTGATGAAAGACTTACAACTCTGAAGGACATATTGGGAGTCCCGCGCTTTTACACAACAGGCACAAAATGTTGATGTAGCGGACCAATCTTCAGAACTTAAATAAATTTCAAATTGTAACAATACTTACCGGAGAGTACCTTCCATGAAAAAGACCAAAATCGTATGTACGATTGGCCCTAAAACTGAATCTGTAGAGAAGCTAACTGAACTAGTAGATGCTGGCATGAACGTTATGCGTCTTAACTTCTCTCACGGTGATTTCGCAGAGCACGGCACTCGTATCGCGAACTTCCGTAAAGTAATGGAAAACAAAGGTGAACAACTTGCTATCCTTCTAGATACTAAAGGTCCAGAAATCCGTACTATCAAACTTGAAGATGGTAACGACGTAGATCTAGTAGCTGGTCAAGAGTTCACTTTCACAACTGACGCAACAGTTGTTGGTAACAAAGACGTAGTAGCAGTAACTTACCTAGGTTTCGCTAAAGACCTAACAGCGGGTAACACTATCCTTGTTGATGACGGCCTAATCGAAATGGAAGTTATCGCAACAACAGAAACTGAAGTTAAGTGTAAAGTTCTTAACAACGGTGCTCTAGGCGAAAACAAAGGTGTTAACCTTCCTGGCGTTTCTGTTCAACTTCCTGCTCTTTCTGAGAAAGACAAAGCTGACCTTAAGTTTGGTTGTGAGCAAGGCGTAGATTTCGTTGCTGCTTCTTTCATCCGTAAAGAAGAAGACGTTAAAGAAATCCGTGAGCTTCTAAACGCTAACGGCGGCGAGAACATCCACATCATTTCTAAGATTGAAAACCAAGAAGGTGTAGATAACTTCGATTCAATCCTTGAAGCTTCTGACGGCATCATGGTTGCTCGTGGTGACCTAGGTGTTGAAATCCCAGCTGAAGAAGTAATCTTCGCTCAGAAGATGATGATCGAGAAGTGTAACCGTGCACGTAAGATGGTTATCACTGCAACTCAAATGCTTGACTCTATGATCAGCAACCCACGTCCAACTCGTGCTGAAGCGGGTGACGTTGCGAACGCAATCATGGATGGTACTGATGCAGTAATGCTTTCTGGTGAAACTGCTAAAGGTAAGTACCCAGTTGAAGCTGTTACTATCATGGCTCAAATCGCGAACCGTACTGATTCAGCTCTTAAAGCTGAGCTAGGTTCTCGTCTAGACAGCCCACGTCTACGCATCACTGAAGCAGTATGTAAAGGCGCTGTAGACACAGCAGAGAAGCTAGCTGCTCCTCTAATCGTTGTTGCTACTGAAGGCGGTAAGTCTGCACGTTCAGTACGTAAGTACTTCCCAACTGCAAACATCCTTGCTCTAACAACTAACGAAAAGACAGCTGCACAGCTAGTTCTTACTAAAGGTGTTAAGCCAGTTCTTGTTGACTCTATCGAGAACACAGACGCGTTCTACATCAACGGTAAAGAAATCGCTCTACAATCTGGCCTAGGTAACAAAGGCGACATCGTAGTTATGGTTTCTGGTGCTCTAGTAGCTTCTGGTACTACAAACACGGCATCTGTTCACGTTCTATAAGAATGAACCGATTCGCATAAAATATAAAAGAGGGCTTCGGCCCTCTTTTTTTATGAAACAAAATCTTGCCTAACTTTTCAGTACGCTGTATTATCAATCACAATAGAACTACGTACTGTTAACCTCCAATTGACTCTTTCTAAGAGACGGATTAGCAGACTAGAAATCATATATAGATGAGGTTTGTAATGTCTAGTCCTACGCTCACTGACAAAGTATCAAAGATGATTCGCCAAGATATTCTTAATGGTGAGTTAACCCCAGGCCAAAAGCTCGTTGTTGCTGATCTAAAAGCACGCTATAACGTTGGCGCATCCCCTATTCGCGAAGCCTTGGTACAGTTATCTTGGAGCAAATACGTAAAGCTAGAGCCACAAAAAGGCTGCTGGGTATCTCCTGTATCAAAGAAAGAGCTGAATGACCTATACGAAAGCCTTCGTGTTGTATCATCGGTTCTGCTTAAAAAAGCGATTTCAGCAGGTGATGAGAGCTGGGAACTGGATGTACTAACGTCTTACCATAAGCTATCGCGAATACAGTACGTATCTGAAGAGTTTGATTGTGTAGAATGGGAAGAGCGCCACCAGCAATTCCATGTCGCACTGCTTGAAGGGGCAGATTCAGAGAACATGTTTAAGTTCTTTGATGACCTAATTAACCAAGTGAAACGTTACCGCTTCCTCGCTATGTCTGCAGAAAGCGCATCTGATGATCTGTTCAATATTGATGAGCACGAAATGATCATGAAACTAGTACTCTCTAAGAATGTAGAACAAGCGACTGAATTGCTTGATCAACACTTACTAGGTTCAATGAAACGAATTGAAGAAGTTATCGAAGCGGCATGATGCCAAGATAGATTCTAACCAAATAAAAACGGAGCCCAACGGCTCCGTTTTTTTGTTTCCAGTACCACGACTGAACTACCACCCAAAAAACTCTTTGTGATGAGTATTGAGCAGCACAACCATAGGTAAAAAATACAATGCACTAAGCTGAAAGCCAAGAATGGCTAATGTGCCTATGGTTAACCTCACTAAAAAATCGACAAACATACCACGCCTCTTTTAACCAGACTGTATGATCCCCAAACTCTTGCTCCAGCTAACCTAATTCTACTGCTGCCTTCCAAGTTATTGATAAGGCTAGCTAACCAGCTGAATTAAGTTAACGGTGTCATCCTTTTACATCTGGTAAACACTCTATTTATTACATCGTTTAACACGATGTAATCTGAAGCAAAGTAGTTTACTTATTGTTCATTTTAGCTCAAATTTTCACCAGCATTAGACTTTAGTCTAACTGTATAGATTTTGTGACACAGGTCGCTCAAAAGTGAGATTCCTAATAAAAAGGGGGAAAGGAAAAAAGAGTCGGGGCGCGACTTGAAGAGGTGAAGCAAATAGACGACAGGACTAGATAGAAGCGAACCTAAGCGACATCATCATAGCTAGGACACATAGAGACCGTATTACGACCAGACGATTTAGATTCGTAAAGCGCAACATCAGCACACTTGTATGAGCGAGTACTGTTACTGGTTAAATCCGTAAAGCCAACACTCACCGTTACCTTAGTTCCGGCGGCTAGCTCAATCTCAATTCGCAAGCGATCCAATACGCGCTTTGCTTCTGGCAGTGAGGTGTGTGGCATCAAGAGTGCAAACTCTTCTCCTCCGACACGTGCAACAAAGTCCGTCCCACGAAGGCTATCTTGCAGAAGCTTAGCAACACCAGCAATCACACGGTCACCTTCGTCGTGGCCAAGTTCGTCATTGATTCGTTTGAAGTTATCGATGTCGACTAAGGCTAAGCAAGTGGTCGCTTCGTTCGGGTAACGCTCAACCAAGCGAGAATAGTAAGCCAGCTGCTCTTCGAATTTTCGTCGGTTCCAAAGATTACTCAAAGAGTCACGTTCACTTAAGATCCTCAAACGTACCTCAAGCTCCTTCCTTACGGAAATATCAACCAACGAGGTGATGTAGTAACTGACTTTGCCTGAATTGTTTTTGACCGCATGCACTCGCATGATCGCAGTAAAAGGAATACGCAGCTTGTTCTTACACTGAACCTCCCCTTCCCATACTTCTTCTTGCTCTAAATGACTCCAGATAGCTGAGCTTGAGAGTACTTGGTCGGTATTCTCAAGCAACAGTTGCAATGCATTTTGACCGATCACTTGTTTTTTGCAGTACCCAGTCATGTTCTCAAATTCGTTGTTGATCATCATTGTGCGGTGCTGCTTATCAGAGATCATCACTGCCGACATGCCATTCAATGCGGCGCGTGCCAATTTACTCTCCAGGCTTCGGCGTCGGTAGTGCGTCACCAGGTAAGCAAACGGGAAAGCGAAAATCAGCACCGTAATCAAAACAATGATCTCTTCATGGGCCAAATCATCTAGATCACGCTCAGCCCTATCCATCAATTGCTTCTGATTAAGTTGAATCAGCAAATGAACCTTTTGACTGTTCGCGAGCATAACCGTGTTAAAGGCAAACAAATTACCATCTTCAAAAACGTGCCCCACCTGATCATTGGAGATCGCATCCCACGTCTTCGGCGCGATATTTTTCAGGTTGTAGCCTTTTCTTTCAGGAATAGAGTCTCCGAACAATTTACCGCTATTGTTACTCGCGATGAAGTAGCCCGCGTCATTGAGAACTTCTGCTCTAAGATCGTTATCTGGTGAAAAACTAAGACGCGACGATAGGCCCCATACATCCAGATTGATGACAAGGTATCCGACTCTTTTGTTAGGGGTTTCTACTGGGGTAAAGACACGGATTACCGGCGAATACGGGAAGGTGACTTCACCATGCTCCGTTTCAAGCTCAATACCCCAACCGCCAATCTGTTCGGCTTCTAGTTTTTGAGCGTATTGGAAGTAGTTAGAATCCGATCTATCTTGCAGTTGTTGAGGAAACGTCACTCTACCAGTCTCAGAGGAGTAGTTAACGCGCACCAATTCTTTGCCAGTGACATCTAGCAGATGGATTTGTGTATACCACTTCTGATTCACCAGAACAGATTGCCAGACCTCTTCAAGTAGATGTTTAGTTTGGTCTGAGGGAGAGGAAGCAAAGTTAACCAAGCTCTGGCTATGACTGAGTAGCTCCATTACCGAGACTAACTGAGTCTTGAGAAGATCGTAATCTCGCTTGGCATACACTAACTGATGAACGGCTTGCTTAGCTGAGTAGTCAAAGCTCTGCTGTTTTACTTCTTTGTAACGCTGCAAATAATACAGACATACTGCAGAAGACAATATGATAGAGATAATCAGCAATGTAATTATTGATTTTTTATTTCGCATTGCTAACTCAGATGAATGGAAGTGCAGCGCGGGATTATAGCACTCTAAAAAATTAACAAAATAAAAGCCGCTTAAAAAAGCGGCTTTAAAGTTATTTTTTAAAGACTTATCGTCTAGGCTTTCAACGCACGTTCGCCTCGTGCGATGCCAACAACACCACTTCGAGCTACTTCAAGCACTTCCGTCACTTCAGACAGCGCCTGAATGAAGGCATCCAGTTTCTCGCTCGTACCCGCCATTTGAACCGTATATTGAGAGGCCGTGACATCAACAATCTGACCACGGAAGATATCCGCTGTGCGCTTCACTTCCGCACGAGCAAAGCCGCTCGCACGTACTTTTACCATCAACAGCTCACGTTCAATATGCTCAAGCTCAGACACTTCTTGTACTTTAAGTACGTCGATTAGCTTATGTAGCTGTTTCTGAATCTGCTCAAGCTGCATTTCGCTCGAGTTAGTAGTGACGTTCAAACGAGACAGCGTCGGATCATCGGTTGGAGATACGTTCAAAGACTCGATGTTGTAGCCACGCTGAGAAAACAAGCCAACCACACGAGAAAGCGCACCAGGTTGGTTTTCCATTAGTAGTGAAATAATGTGTCTCATATTATGTTCTCTCCGTTTTGCTTAGCCACATGTTATCCATACCCTCGCCTTTGATCTGCATTGGGTATACGTGCTCGGTGTCATCCACACTAATATCGACAAATACCAAACGGTCTTTCATCGCCAGTGCTTTTTCCAAACCTGATTCCAGTTCATCCGGAGATGAAATACGCATACCAATGTGGCCATAAGCCTCAGCGATAGCAGCAAAATCAGGAACAGAGTCCATATATGAGTTAGAGTAACGACCTTGATAAACAATGTCTTGCCACTGTTTTACCATGCCTAGGAAACGGTTGTTAAGGTTAATAATCTTAACCGGGATATTGTATTGCAGCGCTGTCGACAGCTCTTGGATATTCATTTGAATACTGCCGTCACCGGTAACCACAACCACTTCTTCATCTGGCTTAGCAAACTTAACGCCCATACCAGCAGGCAGGCCAAAGCCCATTGTGCCTAGACCACCAGAGTTAATCCAACGACGTGGTTTGTTAAATGGGTAGTACAAAGCAGCAAACATTTGGTGTTGACCTACATCAGAAGCAACATAGGCATCGCCATTGGTTACTTTATGCAGTATTTCAATTACTTGCTGTGGTTTGATGCGCTCAGACGATTTCTCGTAAGCTAGGCAGTCACGCTCTTGCCACTGCTTGATTTCACTCCACCAGCTTTCAATCGCTTCTGCATCATTAGTGCCGCCTTGCTCAACGAGCAAGTTCACCATGCTCTCCAGGACTTTTTCAGCAGAACCTACAATCGGCAGATCCACTTTTACGTTCTTAGAGATTGAAGATGGGTCGATATCAATATGCATGATCTTCGCATCAGGGCAGTACTTATCTAGGTTATTGGTGGTTCGATCATCGAAACGTACGCCAATACCAAAGATCAAATCCGCATTGTGCATCGCCATATTGGCTTCATACAAACCATGCATGCCTAACATACCCAAAGAGTTCTTATGAGTGCCAGGGAAAGCGCCAAGCCCCATTAGGGTGCTTACCACGGGTAAATTCAGTGCCTCAGCTAATTTTAACAGCGGCTTATCTGCCTCAGAAATAACCGCACCACCACCGACATAAAGTACCGGCTTCTTCGCTTCAAGAAGGGCTTTTAGCGCCTTTTTGATCTGACCTTTATGACCCGTAACCGTTGGGTTATACGAACGCATTTTGAGCGTTTCTGGGTATTCATAAGGAAGCTTGATTTGTGGGTTTAAGATGTCTTTCGGCAGATCAATAACCACAGGACCGGGGCGTCCTGTCGTTGAAATATAGAATGCTTTTTTAACGACTTCAGGGATATCTTCCGCTTTCTTAACTAAGAAGCTGTGTTTAACGATCGGGCGTGATACACCCACGATGTCACACTCTTGGAAGGCGTCGTTACCAATAAGGTTATTTGGTACGTTACCAGAAATAACAATCATTGGGATTGAGTCCATGTAGGCTGTTGCAATACCAGTAACGGTATTGGTCGCACCTGGACCAGAACACACAAGTACTACGCCCGGTTTGCCGGTAGAACGAGTATAGCCATCTGCCATGTGGGTAGCGGCTTGTTCGTGTCGTACTAATACGTGTTTAATTTCAGCAGTTTTAGCATGCAGCGCATCATAGATATCAAGTACAGAACCACCTGGGTAACCAAAGATTTGTTCTACACCCTCTTCAATTAGAGACTGCACCACCATCTCAGCGCCGGATAACATTGCTGTTTCAGGTTTTGTTGTCATATTGCTCTCCTCACCAGTTTCCAATCATATTTGGTGAACATGTTGGGCTGGTTTTTCATAGTCTAGGGCTTATTCGTAGCCTAATTCGAAATACTTCCACTTTTTCGGCTATGGCTGTCTGTCGTGATAACAACAAACAGTAATACGAAACAACTTTAACGCTTTATTATCATCTGGTCTAACACCTGTTATTCGGCAACTGTGCCAAAAAACCAACTATTAGCTCAAAGCATTAAATAAAACCCAACCCAGCCCCTAAAGCTAGGTTTAAAAACTAGTTACCGAACAAAAAAAAGCACTTAATATTTCAATAGATCGCTATTTATCGATAAACCGCGAGCTTGCTGGTGTGCGCTTTCGCACATTGTGCTGTGTCATTAGATACAAAAAATCCCCCTAAAAATGCAATCACATTCGTAGGGGGATTTTTAAACAACTGAAAATTTATCTAAGCAGAAAACTACTTATCTTTAGGCTTTTCGTTGTACATTTCTTCGATTTCGTCTTGATACTTATCGTTGATAACTTTACGACGCAATTTCTGAGTTGGTGTCAGCTCACCATCATCCATAGAAAATGCTTTTGGTAGCAGTTTGAATTTCTTCACTTGCTCAAACTTAGCCAGTTCTTGCTGTAGGTCATTCACACGCTTTTCTAGCATCTCGACGATTTGGTGATGCTTAACAAGTTCAACGCGATCGTGATACTTGATATTAAGCTCTTTGGCATACTCTTCTAGCGAGTCATAACAAGGAACAATCAGCGCAGAAACGAATTTGCGCGTATCAGCGATAACAGCAATCTGTTCGATAAAGTGATCTTTACCAATCGCGCCTTCAACCACTTGCGGCGCAATGTACTTACCGCCAGAGGTTTTCATCAGCTCTTTGATACGATCGGTAATGAACAGGTTACCATTTTCATCAAAATGACCCGCATCACCGGTTTTCAAGAAACCGTGCTCATCGAATGTCTTAGCCGTCTCTTCTGGCATCTTGTAGTAGCCACGCATCACCATTGGACCACGAACAAGAATCTCGTCCTTCGCCCCAATTTTTACTTCTGCGCCCGGCATCGACATACCAATCGAATCAGGGTTAAAACAGCGGTCATCCCAACAAGATACTGTTGCTGTAGTTTCTGTCATGCCGTAGCCAAGTTTTACGTTGATGCCAATAGCATGGAAGAAGCGACCAATCGTCTCATCAAGCTTCGCGCCACCACATGGCATGAAGTTGATGTTACCGCCGAGTAGAGCGCGCAGTTTAGATAGCACAAGCTTATCAGCTAGCGCATGGCTCTTCTTCAGCATCAACGATGGAGTGCGACCTTCTTGGTGACAAACTGAAAGCTTTGCTCCCATGTTCACTGCCCAAGTAAATAGCACTTTACGAATAAATGGCGCTTTAGATACCTTCTCGTGAATCGCAGAGAAGATCTTCTCGTAGAAGCGTGGAACCGCACACATTACGGTCGGTTTCACATCGCTTAGCGCATCACGCACTTGCATCGTATCTTGCAGGTAGCAGTTGGTTGCGCCTTTATAGAGAACGTAGAACGTCCAAGCACGCTCAAATACGTGTGATAACGGTAGGAAACACAATGAGACATCATCTTTGCTTAGGCTAAGGCGCTCATCGTGGCCTTCTAACTGGTAACCAATATTGGTGTAATCAAGCATTACGCCTTTTGGCTGACCTGTGGTACCAGAGGTATAGATAAGAGTTAGTAAGTCGTCCATGCTTGCATCAGCAAGACGCACGTCAAGTTCAGCTTGTTGTGCTTCAACGCCACGCGCCATGAAGTCATTCCAAGATACGGCAAAGCTGTGTCCTTGTAGGTCGATGTCATCAGACATAGCCACAACAACTTCTAGCTGCTCGCACTCTTCAAACAGGCTAACCGCCGCATCGAATTGAACTTGCTCACCAACGAATAAGATCTTCACATCTGCATTTTGGATGATGTAAGAAGACTGTGCTGCTGTGTTCGTTGGATAAATCGGCACAGTCACAAGGCGTGCTTGTAACGATGCAAAATCTGCCACGGTCCATTGAGGCATATTGTTCGAATAGATACCGATCTTATCCTGAACTCTCAGTCCTTGAGCCAACAGTGCTAATGAAAGCGTATCGATTTGTTGTCCAAACTGTTCCCAGCTAATGCCTTGCCATACATTGTCTACTTTGTGCTTCAAAGCTGTACGGTTGCCGCCTTGGGCAATTTGGTCACGAAGTCTTTTTACGATATGAAAATCTAAATTGGCCATCTCTTTACCTTTGGCTTACACCTGTAAGCTTTTTTGAGCGCACAAGTGTACCTCTGATCATGGAAAAGGCAACTGATGAAGCTCAAAGTTATCAGTAATAGTACGTCTAACGCTAAGTTTTCTACCCACTAAAATAGCGCGCATAAAAAAGCCCTAAGCCAGTCTCCTAGCTTAGGGCTTATAAATCATAGGGATTAGTGTCTAGTTAAGTGCCACTACTTCGCCACAAATCATCATTAACTGATCTCGTAACCAAATGTGTCCTTTATCCTTTTCACTTGATTCGTGCCAGCTTAGGAAGCCAGAAATCGCCGCATTATCGAATGGGAAATCTAGAATCTGAAGCTGCTCTTTGTTTGCTGCATGTTCAACCATCCAACGAGGAGCAATGGTTACTAGTTCAGATTGGCCTACAACGTAAAGAACGTTGCTTAAGCTCGTACCTTCGTAGAAAGGCGTGCAATCTAGATCACGGTAAGCTTGCTCAGAGAAGCTACGTTGACCATGGATGCGAGACAGTTTTGCGTGCTTTTCGTTAAGCAGCTCTGCCGCAGAAACTTCACCGTTGATACGTGGGTGAGAAGCAGAAGCAACCACAACTAATTCGTCTTGGAAGATTTCAGTGCTTGAGAAGCCTTGCTCATCAAAACGAGCGTAATCGATAACGAAGTCGATTTCTTGGTAGCGCATACGCTCAGAAAGTTGACGATCGAATTCAGCATCCATGTGCAGTTTAACGCTCGGTGCTTGGTCGTTGATTGTCGACATAATCTTAGGAGCAAAACGCATGTCACAAGGGCTGCAAATCGCAAGTTTGAACAGGCGAGAAGACGACTCTGGAGAGAACACAGAACTTGGTAGTTCGTTACGCACTAATTGTAGCGCTTGGCGGATTGGACCAAACAACTGACGAGCACGTTGAGTCGGTTGAATACCACGACCTTGACGCATGAATAGTTCGTCGTTAAACATCACTTTTAGACGAGCAACAGCGTTACTTACAGCAGGCTGAGACATACCCAGATTGTGAGCTGCACGTGTAATGTTTTGCTCTTGCATAACTGCATCAAATACAGTCAAAAGGTTTAAGTCGACTCCACGAAGTGTGCTTTCCATTCTGTAGCTTGCAATAGCACTCATTGCGTCTTTTTTATCTAACATTCAAGTTGCCTCTTGTCGGTTCGACAGCGTTAAATTGGTAATGGTATGAGAATAGATAACCACTAATTCTTATATTTATCAGACCGATGTTTTTCGGATTGACATTACTATTAACCAATACATCTCGAGCTACCAACAAGATTGATAAAGAATAATTTTATTTTATCTTAATGATTAAATAACATCTAAAAATCAGTAATTTATAGAGTTATAAAAAAATATAAAAAGCGTAACTTATGAGTTTGATTTCGACTTATTTAGCTGTTCTATCTTTTGGTTACAATTGTTACAATTTATTGAACCGATGAATTAGTTGACCAGTTGATTCAGAAATAACACTTATGAGTTAGGTGAGCGATGCATAACTTGGAAAGTCTACCTTGTCCCAAAGTTGCTTTCTTAAGTCATCTTGATTAGACCAATTCCCCGCTAATACCCACTCAACGAGTGCACTTGCCACGTCTGGATAGGTGACCACTTCAGCCTGTTTTTCACTGAGCCAAGCACGCAAGATAGCCGCATCCAAGAAGGTCATGGTTTGAGCTAATCCAAGAGCCTCTAGCGTCGCCACATTGCTCTGTTGTTCGAACTGCCCTTCGAGTGGTTTGAGAAGCAATTTCTTCCCCAAAGTGAGGGCTTCAGATGGCAATTCAAAGCCGCCATTTGCGACCACACCAGAGCACTGATTGAGGTCGAATTGGAAGCCAGCATGACTGAGTGGTTTGAACTCAATATTTTCGACTCGGCTGTGCTCAATCACATCCGGATGGTAACAGACAAAGTTGTGCGAAATGAACTTCATCAGCAGCTCTGAGATCGACTCAAGATCCTCAAATGGCAAATAGACCAACGTAAAGTCTTGTGCTGTTTTGGTTTGTTGCTCACCAACCAGCGTGTGAACGATAGGCGGCAAAATCGGCTGTTCAAAGTGATACCAATGCAAGCCAATTGAGTGCTCGGTTGGGGCGAAATGTTGAATCACTGAATGTTCAATCCAGTTACCCCCTTCTTTGGGTACATCATAACGAAACGCATTCTGGTGGCTTATCCCTATGCAAGGTACGCCCTGTCTTTTAGCTGCCCAAGCGGTCACGGGTTCAAAGTCGTTAAGCACTAAATCATATGGTGTCAGATCGATCTGGTTAATCTCACGGAGAAATCGCCAGATGTTGTTCTTCATGAATGTTTTGCCGTATTTAACCTGCCCCTGCTCGCTGTAAAAAGTTAAGCCGCTGCGGGTCTGATAGTTGCCAAACGCTTCCATCGAAAAGTATTTGCTCTCATCTCGCCCAGAGAACAGAAAATCGACATCAATATTTTGCTGACGAAAAGCGACGGCCATTGCTCTCGCTCGAGCGATGTGCCCATTTCCTGTGCCTTGTACGCCATATAAAATTTTCATGCATGTTCCTTTAAATTTACCACTTAAGCTCGGCTGTGGGTGGTTGCCAACAAAATAATTACAGGATGAAGCTGATAGCGAGGCTAGTACAAGCGATGCCCAAGGCTGCGCCAATCAGTACGTCCGTTAAAAAGTGCACACCGAGCAGGATTCGAGAGCCTGCAATCGCAGTTGCCCACACCAAGCTAAAGAGGTACAAGCTCGGATAGAAATGCCCGATTAGGGTCGCCATAACAAAAGCCGCAGCAGAATGCCCTGAAGGCAGGCTGTATTTATCGGATGGCACAATATGAGAGTGAAGTAGTGAAGAGAATTCAGCTGGTCGACGGCGCTTGAGGGTATTTTTAGCAAACCAGTAAATAGGCAGTTCGATTGCGAAGGCGGTTAAGCCCACCAAAAGAAAGTCTCGACCGGTGTTGCTATCGGCCAGCAGTGCAATCAAGGCAATCAAAACATAAAGGTGTCCATCTCCAGTATGAGACACCGCTTTACTGAGCGTTGCATGTTGCCCGCCATAGCGGTTGTTTAAACAGAAAACAGAAAATGCCACATCCCAGCGGACAATAGGTTCGATAGTACGCATACGATCTCCTTAACAATCCTTATTCAGTTAAGGCTCAAGTTATGCTCAACAAATGACAGTTAAGTGACGTTTTGAATGAACTAAAATGAAATTTCCCATGCTTGATAGACAGGTCAATGGATCAAGTCAGGATAACGATAGAAACGACCGATAAAAATAAAGCGACCCAAGGCCGCTTTATTCTTCTATGTTTTCACTTCTTTATATAAGCAAGCAAACGCTACTTCTATCGTGTTAATGGTTATAGCGTTCGCTAACGATAATAGAGCTCGCGGATGATAATAGTACTAAAGGCTATAGCGCTAATGGCTCGTGCTTTTTCACCAAACCGAAATCCGCCAATATCGCGTAGGCTGCTGGGATCATAAACAGCACTAGTAAGGTCGAGGCAAATATGCCGAATACGATCGAAATAACCAATGGCTGGATAACCTGTGCCTGTAAGCTGGTTTCTGTCAACAGCGGTAGCAAACCTGCCGCTGTGGTCATTGAGGTCAAGAATACCGCACGGAAACGCTCGCGACTGGCTTTCACTACCGAGTCGTGCACGCTATCTCCCTCATCGACATGGTGACGAATGTACTGCACCAACAAGATGGAATCATTAACCACAATACCGGCAAGCGACACAAAGCCCATCATGCTTGGCATACTCAAAGAGTGGCCAAGTATCCAGTGACCAACGACCACCCCAATAAAGGCGAGTGGAATCGCCAACATCACGACCACAGGTTCTAAGTAGCTTCTGAACTGATAGCTAAGAATCGCAAACACACCGAATAAGCCGAGCAAGAACCCTTTGCCCATCGAAGCGCCCGTCTTAGCCGCATCTTTGGCTTCCCCTTCGAAATCAAAGCGTAAACCCGGGTACTTCTGCATAAGTTTGGCGGCTTCATCTTTTTGGAACTGGGCCAAAATCGCGGATGAACTCGCTTTCTTATTATCAATATCACCAAAGATACTGATGGTTCTCAGCCCATCAATACGTTGAATTCGTACGTAGTTACGTTGGAAATCTAATGTCGCCAACGTTGCTAGCGGGATCTGACTACCATCTGCGGTAATGATTGGGAAGTTAGCTAGCTGCTGTATGTCGCCCGCTTGCTCCTTATCAAGACGCACTTCAATCGAGATATTCTCAACACCGATTTGAATCTCGTCCGCCGTTTGTCCAAAGAAAGCCGCTCGTAACTGAGATGCAATCATCTGCCCATTCACATTATAAGTTTCGGCTCCAGGGCGCAGCTTCACTAAGATCTCTTCTTTACCCATGCGCATATCATCAAGCACGCCATGCACCCCATCAAACTGATTAAGGTACTCCTGAATATCCAAAGAAGCAGATTTCAATGCGCTCAGGTCATCATGTTTGGCACGGATTTCAATAGCACGACCGCCCGGGCCCATAGTTGGCTGCTTGAACACCAATGAAATAGGGTCCGCTAAATCGCCAATATCTTCACGCCACGCATCAATGAAATCATCGATAACCGTATTACGACTCTCTGCTCCGCGTAAATCTAAACGCACTGTGGCTAAGTGCGGGCCGGATTCATTGGCATCGGCGTTGGCATTGAATTGGCTAGTGATATGCTCGACCAGTGTATTGCCTTCTTCAACCTCTTCGCTCCATTGCTTGTTTAAACGCTCAGCAGACGCGACAATTTTGTCGACCACTTTCTCGGTTTGAGACAGTGATGCGCCCGGCGGAAGAATAATACGCGCCTCGGCAATATCACCATCTAGCTCAGGGAAAGGTTGAAACTTAACAACGCCACCAGCAATCAAGGCGACCGAAAGCAACAACAGCGTAATCACTCCACCCATAAAGGCGTAGCGGAAGGTCACGACTTTCTCAACCATGTTCATCAAAGTGGTATTACGAAAGTTCTCGAACTTCTCAAGTAACACCACTTTAAAGCGCAGCGCTGGCTTGTCATTTTTTTCTTTGTGTAATGAATGAGATAGGTGATTAGGTAGAATCAAGAAGGCTTCAATCAAGCTCAACGACAGCACCAGAATCAAAACTTGAGGAACAGCCTTAAGCACCGCGCCCATCTCACCATCAAGAAACAGTAAGCTACCGAAAATACACACCGTGGTTAGGAAAGAAGACAGTACTCCGGGAAGCACTTTCTTAACGCCGTTGTACACCGCATCATCAACACTCTGCCCCCGGTCTAAATGGGACGCTATCGACTCGGCGATCACGATGGCGTCATCCATCATAATACCGATTGCCATTAATAAGCCGACTAGCGACATAATGTTGATCGACAAACCAAGATTGGCCATCAAGAACAAGCCACCAAGGAAGGCTACCGGTAACCCCGCCGCTACCCAAAACGAATAACGTAAGCTGAAGAACAGCCACATGGTGGCGAACACCAGCACAATACCTTGCCAGCCATTGCTCACCATCATGGTTAGACGATCCCAAAGTACAGAAGAGAGATCATTGGTCATTTGTAGTGTCACGCCATCAGGAGCAATCGCGCTTTGATCTTCAACGAATCGTGTTACGTTCTCTTTGATTCGCAGCGCATCGTCTTCTTTGTTCTTACTGATCTTAAGCAGCGCCGAAGGCTTGCCATCAAATAACACCTTCTGTTCATCAAGCTCAAAGCGGTCGGTTATTTTGGCGATGTCTCTCAAACGGATCACCGAGCCATTAGGCGCGGATCCAACCACGATGCTTTCCAGCTCAACAGGCGTAATTCGTCTCTCGTCGAAACGAATCAGAAAGTTTTTGTCTGGTGTTTCAACGTTACCGCTCGGCAGTTTTACATTCTGTCGACCAATTTGATCCGCGATATCACCGACACTCAAACCCAGCTGACGAATAGCTTGGGTATCTAGTTCCACTCGATATTGATGATCAGAAAAACCACTGACCTCGACCAAAGAGACATCGTAATCAAGCTTCATGGTACGCTTAAGATCTTCCGCATAAGCCTTAAGTTCTGGCCATGACGTTTCAGCTGTTATAGCGATATCAACAACCGGTTCATTCCAATCTAGCTCTTGAACAACAGGCGATTCAATCTCAGTTGGGAAGTCATTGATCGAGTTGATCTGAGTTTGCACGTCCACCAGCATTCGGCCGATGTCCGCTTTTTCATTTAACTTGAGAATTAAACGAGCGCTGCCTTCGATCGCTTCACACTGAGTCTCTTCAATGTTGGCTAAGCCGTCTACTGCATCTTCCATTCGCACACACAAGCTCTCTTCTACTTCTTGTGGAGAGGCGCCGGGATAAACAATCGCAGCCATAATGTAAGGCGGATCGTAAGCGGGGAAGGTTTCACGTTTGATGGTTGATAGTGAGCTTATACCTAAGATCAACAACCCAAGCATCAACAAGTTTGCTGCTGTTGGGTGCCGAGAGAAAAACTTGATCATGACGCACTCTCCTGAGTATCTGATTCAAGCTCAGCCTCTTCAGAGTTGGACTCTCTCAGTAACATGCCTTCGATTGCAGGCAGGACATCATTGAGAACCAGTTTATCTCCAGTTTGTAGCTCGCCACTCACAACCACTTGATTGTCTCTGCGATAAAGCACTTCAACATTGACCACTTGCAAACGCTGATTGTCATCCATCAGGTAAACCTTATCACCATGCAGTGCTCGCTCTGGAACCACCCAACTCAGATTGGCTACACCCTCAATCTCGGCTTTAACAAACATACCGTTAACCAAAGGCGTTGCACTGTCTGGTTGCAATTGCGAGTAATCTTGAGCGATCTCGAGAATAATCCCCGCCGTCGCTTGGTTTTCATCAACCGTTTCGCTGATTCTTGCCACCTTCGCTGGCCAGCTGAGGTTCAGGTTGCCGCTGTTAAGTTGAATGCTTGCTTTGATTGGCGCTTCATAAGGATTAGGGATTCCTGCAGCATCGCGAGGGAACTGGTTGAAACTAGAGGCTAAAGTTTGCATATCGTGAATAGAAAGTTGCGCCTCCACTTCCATGACATTAATCCCGTGAGCAATAAACATCTCCTGCTGAAGATTAACCACTTGATTTTTTTCGATATCAACCTGAGCAATTCGCATCGCTCTTGGCAAAGTGATCGTGGTCTTATCGAGAGAGCGTTGTGCCTCTTTCACTTTGGATACGTTGACCTTAATCACCGCTTCCGCGACGCGTTTTTCATCTGGCATTAACGCGATTTGGTTCGCGATATCTAATACCAACTTCTGCTGAGACAATGCACTTTGTTGTTGCAGGTCGACATCAGACTGAGAAGTCAGCCCTTTCTTACGCAGATCCTGTTTACGTTGTAGCTCTTTATTGCTGATCACCAAACGATTCTTTTCGATCTTAAGAGTCTGATTAAGGTTGTCTTCTTCTTGATTCAATTTCGCTAATGAGGTCTGGCTTGATTTTAGATCCGCCTCTGCCTGTATTAGCTTCAATTCATAATCCAATGGATCAACCTTGAGCACGACCGTTCCCGCGGGGATCACCTGACCTTTTTCAAGATCTGGATGTCGATACACTATTTGGCCTGTCACCTCTGCAATCGCTTTCCATTCGACTTTAGGCACCACTTTGCCAAAGCCAACCGCTAACGGTGCTATCAGTTGTTGCTCTAGGCTCACTGTATCAACTAAGCGGGCTCTATCACCCACAGGTTTGGTTGGAAGATCCGGCTTCAAGTTAATCGCGGCGACAAGGCCAATAACACCAACCGCAAGTGCTGGAAAGAAGAGTA
This sequence comes from Vibrio sp. 10N.261.46.A3, assembly GCF_041472995.1. Classification (NCBI taxonomy): domain Bacteria; kingdom Pseudomonadati; phylum Pseudomonadota; class Gammaproteobacteria; order Vibrionales; family Vibrionaceae; genus Vibrio; species Vibrio sp. 10N.261.46.A3. The sequence goes on from NZ_JBFRRH010000003.1 coordinate 163,883, forward strand.
GTTTTTTATTTATTTTCATTATCTTTGGTCCTGCACGGAAGAAGGGCTCGGTGCGTTAATAAAGCCTTCAGTCATCAATTGAATGTTGTGTTCGATTAAACGATTAAGAAATTCGTCATTAATCTCAATCCCATGGATTGCCAATAAAGGCGGCGGAGCGATGAAAGGAAACACCATCAAGCTTACATACGAAACACGGCACAATTTTGGATCCATGTTCTGTTTTAAGATGCCTTGTTCAACCAACTTTTCAAAAATGACATCTTGGGCTGGCTTTGCAACATCGAGGAAAACCTTTTCGAGCAACTCTCTTTGCACTTCAGAGGGAGGCATATTCATCACTTGAGCTATCAAGCGCGGAAACTTCGGTACCTTGACCATCTCTTTGTAGTAAGTCCTCATTAAATCAAGAAAGTTCTCATGACTGCTTTCTTCAACCAACCTTTGCATTTGCAATTGCATCGGTCGTAGCGTTTCACGCAGCATCGCTTCAAACAACCCGGCCTTACTGCCAAAGTAATAACGGATCATCGCAATGTTGACACCCGCACGCTCAGCAATCAGGCGCGTCGAGACCTTGTCGTATGGCTGAACGACAAACAGATCACGAGCATGCTCAATCAATAACTGCCGAACATCTAAATTCTTTTGAGGTCGCCCCGCTTTTCGTGCCGTCATGGCAAAAATCCATCTCTATAATTAATCATCTGATTAATTATAGAGATAAACAGGCGTAACAGTAGAAGATTAATTACTCACTATTTAATCAAGTGATTAATTAATTTGGTCACGCTTGTGATTTTTTTGGTGAATCGTTCCATCAAAAAGATTTACTACAAAGTTTTAACCTACACATAAGCCAAACGATAAACTAACCCCCCAATACAAAACCACCAATCAGATGATTTAGCCAATAACGCAACACAAAACAGCACAAACCAAACCAAAACGTCGCCAATGCACGCTGATATTGGATTTTCTTGTTTGACGCTCAGAATAAATTGCGGTAAATATGGTGTTAACAGTTTATTTACGGATATTTGTGTAATGATTTTTTCTTCTTCTCGACTGCTGAAACTTCTCCTTATCGTGAACCAATCGCGCGGGTAAGTTGTGGGTCAAGAACTACACAAATATTAAAACCCGCGCTGAGCGGGTTTTTTTGTAACTGGCACTTTTAAAAGAACATCATTCTTAATAATAATTTGGATAGCAATCGATTCATTATCGATATAAGGAAGCACCCATGAACGATCAAGTGATAATTTTTGACACGACCTTACGTGATGGCGAGCAAGCGTTGGCAGCAAGCCTTACGGTAAAAGAGAAATTACAGATCGCTTATGCACTTGAACGACTGGGTGTAGATGTTATTGAAGCGGGTTTCCCTGTGTCATCCCCAGGCGATTTCGAATCAGTACAAACCATCGCAAAGAATATTAAAGATAGCCGCATCTGTGCGCTTTCTCGTGCCGTTGCAAAAGATATCGATGCCGCTGCCGAAGCACTAAAAGTAGCTGATCAGTTCCGTATTCATACCTTTATTTCAACATCGACGGTTCACGTACAAGACAAATTACGCCGCAGCTACGACGATGTTGTCGAGATGGCAGTGAAAGCGGTAAAGCATGCGCGTAACTATACCGATGATGTTGAGTTCTCTTGTGAAGATGCCGGTCGTACACCTATCGACAACCTATGTCGCATGGTTGAAGCCGCGATTAACGCGGGCGCAAAAACCATCAACATTCCAGACACCGTAGGCTACACAGTACCGAATGAATTTGGTGGCATTATCCAAACGCTATTTGATCGCGTACCAAACATCGATCAAGCGATCATCTCTGTTCACTGTCACGATGACTTAGGCATGTCGGTTGCTAACTCAATTGCGGCTGTTCAAGCAGGTGCTCGACAAATTGAAGGCACAATCAATGGTATTGGTGAGCGTGCGGGTAACTGTTCTTTAGAAGAAATTGCAATGATCATCAAAACTCGTCAAGAGCTATTAGGTGTTCATACCGGTTTGGACCACAAAGAGATTCACCGTACCAGTAAGTTGGTTAGCCAGCTTTGCCATATGCCAATTCAAGACAACAAGGCAATCGTAGGTGCTAACGCATTCAGCCACTCTTCAGGTATCCACCAAGACGGCATGCTTAAGAACAAGAACACTTACGAGATCATGACACCTGAGTCTATTGGCTTGAAAAACAAAGCTTTGAATCTAACCAGCCGCAGTGGTCGTGCAGCCGTTAAGAGCCACATGGACGCAATGGGCTACAAAGACAATGAGTACAACCTAGATTCATTGTACGAAGACTTCTTGAAGCTTGCTGACCGTAAAGGCCAAGTGTTCGATTACGATCTAGAAGCACTAATGCACTTCGCAAATCTACGTGACGAAGATGACTTCTATAAACTTAACTACCTAAGCGTACAATCTGGTAGTGTTATGTCTACCACCAGCATTAAGCTGCAATGTGGTGACGAAGAGAAATGCGAAGCGGCTGTCGGTAACGGCCCGGTTGATGCTTTATACCAATGTATCTACCGCTTAACAGGTTACGAAATTGCATTGGATAAATTCGACCTTACCGCGAAAGGTGAAGGCGAAGATGGCTTAGGCCAAGCTGATATCATTGCTAACTATAAAGGCCGCAAGTACCACGGTACGGGCGTTTCAACGGATATCGTTGAGGCCTCTGGTCAGGCGCTACTGCACGTTATTAATAGCATTCAACGCGCAGACACCATCGCTGAAATGAAACAGCAAAGAATCGCGACAGTTTAAACACCCAATAACAGAGCCCTAGAGCCGATGTTGTTGGCTTTAGGGACAAAATTTAAAACGAGCGAAAGAGCTCAGTAACAAGAATTAAAGGATTAACATGACTGATAAATCATACAAGATTGCCGTACTACCTGGTGATGGCATTGGCCCAGAAGTAATGCAACAAGCACATAAAGTGCTAGACGCGATCGAAAAGAAGCACGCGATTAGCTTTTCTCGCGAAGAGTATGATGTTGGTGGTATTGCGATTGATAACCACGGCTGTCCACTTCCAGAAGCAACAGTAGCTGGCTGTGAAGAATCTGACGCAGTACTTTTTGGCTCGGTTGGCGGTCCTAAATGGGAACACCTTCCACCAAACGATCAACCAGAGCGTGGTGCCCTACTTCCTCTACGTAAACACTTCCAACTGTTCTGTAACCTACGCCCAGCACAAATCCATAAAGGTCTAGAGTCTTTCTCTCCTTTACGTGCTGACATCTCAGGTAACGGTTTCGACATCGTGGTTGTACGTGAGCTAACAGGCGGCATCTACTTCGGCCAACCTAAAGGTCGTGAAGGCGAAGGCGCAACTGAAAAAGCATTTGATACTGAGGTTTACCACCGCTACGAGATCGAACGTATTGCAAAGATTGCGTTTGAATCGGCACGCCTACGTAACAAAAACGTTTACTCAATCGATAAAGCGAACGTTCTACAGAGCTCTATCTTATGGCGTGAAGTGGTTGAAGAAATCGCAAAAAATTACCCAGATGTCACGCTAAACCACATGTACATCGACAACGCGACCATGCAGTTAATCAAAGACCCATCTCAGTTTGACGTAATGCTGTGTTCAAACATCTTTGGTGACATCATCTCTGATGAGTGCGCAATGATCACAGGCTCTATGGGTATGCTTCCTTCTGCTAGCTTGAACGAAAGCAACTTCGGCCTATACGAGCCAGCAGGCGGCAGCGCACCAGATATCGCAGGTAAGAACATCGCAAACCCAGTCGCGCAAATTCTTTCTGCAGCACTAATGCTTCGTTACAGCCTAGGCGAAGAAGCGGCAGCACAAGACATCGAAGCAGCGGTATCTAAAGCGCTTTCAGCAGGCGAGCTAACAGCAGACCTTGCAGGTAACAACCAAGCACTGACTACCTCTGAAATGGGTGACAAGATCGCTGAGTACATCTTAGCTTCATAAGCTAAATACTCCGATTAAAAGCAAGTACATAAGAATAATATCAAGCCAAGTCAGCGTAAACCGCATGACTTGGCTCGAAACAAACACTGGGACTGATGCTCCCAAGGAAGAAAAGCTATGTCGACAAACCAGCAAGCAAAAACCTTATACGAAAAAGTTTATGACGCTCACGTTGCGGTTGCAGCGAAGGGCGAAACACCAATTCTTTATATCGATCGCCACTTAGTCCATGAAGTAACCTCGCCACAAGCCTTTGATGGCCTGCGTGAAAAAGGCCGTAAAGTTCGCCAAGTAGGCAAAACTTTTGCGACCATGGATCACAACGTATCGACACAAACGAAAGACATCAACGCTTCTGGTGAGATGGCTCGTATCCAAATGGAAACGCTATCGAAAAACTGTGAAGAATTTGGTGTCACGCTTTACGATCTAAACCACAAATACCAAGGTATTGTGCACGTAATGGGCCCAGAGCTAGGTATTACTCTGCCGGGCATGACCATCGTATGTGGTGACTCACACACAGCAACACACGGTGCATTCGGTTCTTTAGCATTCGGTATCGGCACTTCAGAAGTTGAGCACGTTCTAGCTACTCAAACGCTAAAACAAGCTCGCGCAAAAACCATGAAAATCGAGGTAAAAGGCAAGGTTGCTCCAGGCATCACGGCAAAAGACATCGTGCTAGCGATCATCGGTAGAACAACGGCTGCTGGCGGTACAGGCTATGTGGTTGAATTCTGTGGTGAGGCAATTACCGACCTTACGATGGAAGGTCGTATGACAGTATGTAACATGGCAATCGAGCTTGGCGCTAAAGCAGGCTTAATCGCTCCAGATGCAACGACATACGAGTACATCAAAGGCCGTAAGTTCTCTCCAGAGGGCGAAGACTTAGAAGCGGCAATTGAATACTGGGACACATTGAAAACCGATGCAGACGCTGAATTCGATGCGGTTGTGACATTAGAAGCAGCAGACATCAAACCACAAGTCACTTGGGGTACTAACCCAGGTCAGGTTATCTCGGTAGACACACCAATCCCTGCGCCAGAAAGCTTCGCTGACCCTGTAGAAAAAGCATCTGCAGAAAAAGCGCTGGCTTACATGGGCCTTGAAGCCGGTAAATCTCTATCTGATTACAACGTAGATAAAGTGTTCGTAGGTTCTTGTACTAACTCTCGTATCGAAGACATGCGTGCAGCAGCAGCGGTAGCGAAAGGCCGCCAAGTAGCGAAACACGTTCAAGCGCTTATCGTTCCAGGTTCTGAGCAAGTAAAAGCACAAGCTGAAGCTGAAGGCCTGGATAAGATCTTCATCGAAGCCGGCTTTGAATGGCGCTTACCAGGCTGTTCTATGTGTCTTGCAATGAACAACGACCGTCTAGGTCCACAAGAGCGCTGTGCTTCTACATCAAACCGTAACTTTGAAGGTCGCCAAGGCCGTGATGGTCGTACGCACCTAGTTAGCCCAGCAATGGCAGCCGCAGCGGCAATCGCTGGTCACTTTGTCGATATTCGTGAACTTTAATTAGAGGATTTAACATGTCAGGTTTTCAACAACACACCGGATTAGTCGTTCCTCTAGATACGGCCAACATCGATACTGATGCGATCATTCCAAAGCAGTTTCTACAGAAAGTAAACCGCATCGGTTTTGGTAAACATTTGTTCCACGATTGGCGCTTCCTAGACGATGCAGGCCAACAACCAAACTCTGAGTTTGTAATGAATGAAGCACGCTACCAAGGCGCTTCAATTCTTCTAGCTCGTGAAAACTTCGGTTGTGGTTCATCTCGTGAACACGCACCTTGGGCGCTTGCCGATTATGGTATCCAAGTAATGATCGCACCAAGCTTTGCCGACATTTTCTACGGTAACTCGATCAATAACCAAATGGTGCCAGTTCGATTGACTGAGCAAGAAGTGGATGAGCTATTCCAATTCGTTGAAGCGAATGAAGGTGCAGAAATTACGGTTGATCTAGAAGCAATGAAAGTCAGCGCGAACGGCAAAGAGTACTCGTTTGAAATTGATGAGTTCCGTCGTCACTGCTTACTGAATGGTTTAGATAATATCGGCCTTACACTTCAACACGCCGATAAGATTTCAGAGTTTGAAGCTAAGATTCCTAGCTTCCTGAAATAATGAGACGTTTCTGAATAAATCTAAAGGTTGGCCTAGTGCCAACCTTTTTTATTTGGCTAAGCTTTTAACTTAACTTCATATGTTTATTTAAATGAAGAGCAATGAAAGAAAATGGTAAGCCTTAAGGTCTTAGTAGTCAGTCATCAGGAGAATGCCATGAAACAACTACTTTTTATTGTCAGCCTACTTTTCTCAACCTTAGCTTGGTCTGCGCCTAAATCCGATCTTTGGCCATACTGGAACCAAAGCGACGAAACCAACCTAGAACAGGTACCTCACCAAGATTGGCAGCAATTTCTCGATAACTACTTAGTTAAACAAGGGCAAAATACGTTAGTTCGCTATAAAGCGGTGAACACTGCCGATAAGACAAAACTTAAGCAATACATCAAGCAACTCGAACAAGTTAATCCGCTCGACTATTCAAAAGCGGAGCAGTATGCCTATTGGGTTAACCTATACAACGCCGTGACTGTCGATTTGATTCTTGATGCCTACCCGATCAAATCCATCACTAAACTTGGCGGACTATTTAGTTTCGGTCCGTGGGGAGATGATGTGGCAGTCGTTAACGGGAAATCACTGACACTCAATGACATTGAACACCGAATCCTAAGACCGATTTGGCAAGATCCTCGTACGCATTATGCAGTGAACTGTGCCAGCTTAGGTTGCCCTAACTTACAACCTGACGCTTTTACCTCTGACAATACTGAAGCCTTACTAGAGCAAGCTGCAACTGAGTTTGTAAGCAGTGATAAAGGCGTACTGGTTACAAATAATAAGCTTCAACTATCATCGATTTACGAATGGTTTGCTGTGGATTTTGGTACAGAGAAACAACTTATTCGTCACTTAGAACAATATCGAACTGAAGCAATAACCAATACTCAAAACATCAGTTATGAATACGATTGGTCGCTCAACCAAGCAAACTAGCTCTAAGGCTAAAGTTGATCACTAAAGCAAAAAAAAAGAGGCTAGAGGTTTTATTAACCGCTAGGGCGTGTTGACCTTTCGCGGTTAAATTTTGTTCGAGATAAAAGCGTTTTAATCGCGGCGAGGGGGAAGTAGCCTAGTCATTCTAAGCCAATCCCCCTCAACAAAGAGTAAAACGCTTTTAGCCGAACCCTTTGGGCAGCGTTTGCTGGCCATTTCTACTGCGTTATCGGCTTCTCATGTAGGCTAGCTACATATCAAAGCCTCTGTCTTGTATAAATACCCAGCAACTCGCTGCAAAAATCAGCTCGAAAGCTCAACACGCCCTTGCCTCTTTTTATCTATTGAACTGTGTTTCTACAATTAAAAGCTTGAGCCCGGTTGCTGCAAGAATTCAATTTCTTCGGGAGTCGAAGTTCGCCCTAACACCTCATTACGGTGCGGATAGCGCCCAAAACGCTCAATGATGACCTTATGCTTAAACTCAAAATCCAGATTATGTTCTAATCCCGTTTGAGAAAAGAGTTCCACGGCTTGTTCATGGACTAACAGAGATTCACTGTGCATATAAGGCATATACAGGAAGCTTTTCTGTTGCTCGTTAAGCTGGTGATCAAAACCACCCGATACCGCCTCTTGGGCTAGAGCCAACGCCATCGGATCAGCAGAAAATGCTGTCGGACTGTTTCTACCAATATTTCGAGAAAACTGATCAAGCACGATAATCTCAGCCAATCGTCCTTGCGCAGTTTGGCGCCACTCAAATAGCTCGCCTTGAATGGCTGCTTTATGCAATTCAGAAAATCGAGACTCTATCAAAGTGTCAATCTCGGCGCCCCCAGTAAACCAATCTTTAGGCGTCAACTCATCGAACCAAAACTCTAGAACATCCTGATACGTTACCGTCATATAATTCCCTTTGATAAAAAACCGAGTAACTTTGTTATTACTCGGTTTAGTGTTCGATTACTTAAAACCTTTGACCTTCTTTATCAGGTCATAAGCATTTTGAATTTCTTGCGATTTCTCTTTCGCAACATTCATCATCTCAGGCGGTAATCCCTTCGCCATCAGTTTATCTGGGTGATGCTCATTCATCAGCTTACGGTAGGCTTTCTTCACCTCTTTACCGTCAGCACTTTCACTCACACCAAGAACCTTATATGCATCGCCTAGCTGGTTCTGTTGTGAAGCCTGTTGCCAACCTGATGATTGCCCATGACCTTGATGGCCACCAAAGCTTCCACCTTGCTGTTGGAAACGGAACGCAGCTTCTTGCATCTGCAAGCGGCGTTCTAGTTGCTCTGCCGAAAACCCAAGGCCTTGCGCTATTTTATGCAGAACTTGGCGCTCACTCGGGTGCAAACTTCCATCCGCAAATGCGGCAGATACCTGAAGCTCTAGAAAGAACTGCAGAAGATCAAAACGACCACCCGATGAGATTTTCACTCGATCCAGTACATCGCTCAGAGGGAAGTCGCTCTCTTTGCCGTCACGGAATGCATCTTGCGCCGCTTTGCGTTGTTCGCCATGCAGGTTCATTCGCTCCATCATGGTAGAAGCGAGTTGAATCTCTTCTGGCGTTACCTGTCCTTTCGCTTTAGCAACGTGCCCCATAACCGCAAAAGCGGATTTAAAAAACTCGTTCTGTCTTTCTGCTTGGCTTGGACCTCGACCAAAACCAGAGCTATTGAAGCCCGATTGGTTCAATCGGCGAGCTTTATCGAATTGGTGTCCTAAAAACAGACCAAAAACTAAACCGAGTGGCCCTCCAAATAAAAAGCCAAAAAACGCGCCCAAAATTTTGCCAAATATTTGCATTATGTGTTCTCTATCTATGAATTTTATCTGAGTAATGCTGTCTGATGATGCTGAATGCTATTATTTCCTTTATCATAAGGAAAATGCTTTATTAATTGGATTGATACTAGATCAACCCTTCATCTAGTGACACAGGATAGTTCAACTTCATGCAATCTTTTTCCCGCACCTTGTTAGCCGCGTCTATAAGTACGGCGTTATACGTGTCGACAACTCAAGCTGAAACAATCACCGATAGTAGTGTGCAGGAAATGCCCTCTATAGATCAATGCTTGATCGAGCCCGCAGCAGAAAACGAGACACAGCTACCCGCTCACGTTGAGTCAGATCGCTTAGAAGCTATCAATGGTGACAAAGCAATATATTCCGGAGACGTAGTCGTTACGCAAGGGAACAAGACCATCCTTGCCGATAACGTAACCCTGCACCAACAAGAAAATATCGTTGTAGCTGAAGGCAACGTAAACTTTAGTGATGGTCAAATCAAATCTATCTCAGACAAAGCGACCAATAATCTAACTACAGATGAAATGACGCTTGAGAACACCGATTACGAATTCCTTTGCGAGCCCGGTCGAGGCGATGCTGTTTATATCGCAAAAACAGGTAAAGCGGTTTATGAGATTGAAGATGGCTCGATAACCTCTTGTCCGATTGGCGACAATGCTTGGCGCCTAAGAGCATCAAGTATTGACGTCGATCAAAATGAAGAACAAGCAACCTTCTATAACCCACGTTTTGAAATCCAGAGCGTACCTGTTTTCTACCTACCTTATTTAACTGTTCCGATTGGTGATACCCGTAAGACAGGTTTCCTTTACCCAACCGTGTCATACGGTTCAAGCGATGGCTTTGAAGCTGAAATCCCTGTTTATTGGAACTTGGCGCCAAACTACGACTTGGAAACCACCTTCAAGTACATGCAAGAGCGTGGTACTCAACTCAACAGTAAATTCAGATATTTGAGCGATTTTGGTTCGGGGAGTATCAAGTCAGAGTACCTGCCTGATGATAAAAAGTACGAAGAGAAAGGCGACCGTTGGGGGGCACAACTAGAGCACTCAGGTATATTCCAACAGTCTTGGTTATTCGAAGTCGACTATTCAAAAGTGAGTGATATTGATTACTTTACTGACGTTAGCTCAAGCAGTATCGGTAACCGTGAAGATGGCCAGTTATTACAAGAAGGCCAAGCGACATACCGTTCTCAAAATTGGGACGCATCGGTGCTTGTCCGAGATTTTCAGGTTTTGACTCCAAACAACCAACCTTATCGTCTAATGCCACAGCTAGAGTATAACTACTATGCTCCTGAAGTGATGAAGTACTTAGACTTCGACATGATCAGCCATGTTTCAGTATTCGATACTGATGCGTCAAACAAACCATCTGCGACTCGTATTCACGTGGAACCTGGCATTACTATTCCTGTAGGGAACACCTGGGGTACATGGACGACAGAAGCTAGAGTACTTGGTACTTACTACCAGCAGGACCTTGATGGTGTTGATACTGGTGAAGGCTCTGAATACGAGGGATTAAAAGAGTCTGTAAGCAGGGTCATTCCTGAGTTTCGCAGCCACGCAGGTATCATTCTGGAGCGGGATACCACTATTGTTGGCGGCTACACGCAAACCCTTGAGCCGCAAGTTCAGTATCTTTATGTACCTGAAGAGGAGCAATCTGACATTGGCCGTTATGATACTACTCTGTTACAAACGGATTACTATGGTCTGTTTAGAAGCCGTAAATACAGTGGTGTTGATTTCATTGCAGCAGCTAATCAAGTTAGCTATGGCGCATCATCTCGTTTCTTTGATGATGAATATAAAGAACGTCTCAACATTTCTTTTGGCCAAATTTTTTATATCGACAAAGATACCAAACAAAATTTAAACACCAACGAGGTTGATAAGAACTCAAACTACTCATCTTGGGCAGTAGAAGTTGACTTTAACTACGATGACTACCTGTTTTACCATGGTGGGGTGCAATACGACATTGACACTACAGCGATGCAGCTTGCAAACAGTACGTTAGAATACCGCTTCACTGGTGGTTACATACAAACTAACTATCGTTATGTCACAGAAGAATACATAAATGAAACTGTAGATTTTGACGTATCATCCATCACAAGAGATGGTATCTCTCAAGCAGGATTACTTGGTGCCTACCAAATTTCACCGAAGTGGAGCACAAGTGCTCAATATTTCTATGATTTAACCACACAAGAAGATCTAGAGTGGTTAGCTCGTTTAAACTACAGATCGGATTGTTGGTATATTGGCTTTACCTATAGTAACCGTTTGACGAACAACATTAGTGACCCAAATATCACACCTGAATATGAAAACAACTTTAGTGTGAACTTCGGTATTGTTGGCTTCGGTACCAATATCGGCTCTGACTCTGGCGCTGTTGGGGATAGCAGCTCTGATAACTCATTGAGCTACGGTCGACCATTCTTCTTAAACAACTAATTTTCTTTACTGATAAACGTCAGTAAATTTAAAGGATTACACATGACATTGTGGAAACGCACATTAATTGCTATCGCAGCGACTTGTACTTTATCAACAAGCTTTGCAGCGCCAGTCGAGCTAGACAGCGTAAAAGTTATCGTTAACGAAGGCGTTATCTTGCAAAGTGACATCGATGCCTCGATGAAGACGCTGCGCGCAAACGCTAAGAAAAGCGGTCAAACATTGCCATCGCAAGATGTGCTCAATGAGCAAGTACTAGAAAAATTAATCATCGATACTATTCAAACTCAAGAAGCGGAACGTATTGGCGTACGTATTGATGACGCGAGGCTTGATCAAGCAATCGAAGGCATCGCGAAAGACAACAACCAAACGGTTGAACAACTTACCGCATCGGTTGCGGAAGAAGGCCTTAGCTACAATGCATTTCGTGAGCAAGTAAGAAAAGAGATTGCAGCAAGTGAAGCTCGTAACGCCTTAGTTCGTCGCCGTATCAATATTCTTCCTGCAGAGGTCGATAACCTAGCGGATATCTTAGCGCAAGAGACTAACGCGACCGTTCAATATAAAATTGGCCACATTCAGCTACGCTTTAATGACGACCAAACCAAAGAAGAGTTAGAGGCTCAAGCTACTGAGCTGGTTGAAGAACTGAACTCAGGCAAAGATTTCAGCACCATGGCGTATACTTACTCTAAGGGTCCTAAAGCGCTGCAAGGTGGTGATTGGGGTTGGATGCGTAAAGAAGAGATGCCAACCATTTTTGCTGATCAAATCAAAATGCAAAATAAAGGCAGCATCATCGGTCCTTTCCGTAGCGGTGTAGGCTTCCACATTCTAAAAATTGAAGATGTGAAAGGCTTAGAAACCGTAGCAGTTACGGAAGTTAATGCTCGTCATATCTTGATTAAGCCAACTGTCATCTTGAGTGACGATGGCGCCAAGGAGCAACTTGAGGAGATCACGCGCCGCGTAAACGCAGGTGAAGCGAGCTTTGGTGACCTTGCACAGCAATACAGTCAAGATCCAGGTTCTGCAGTACAAGATGGTGAGCTAGGCTACCAAACACCAGATTTGTATGTACCAGAGTTCAAACACCAAGTAGAAACCCTGCCTGAAGGCAAGATCAGTGCACCATTCAAAACAGTCCACGGTTGGCACATTGTTGAAGTACTAGACCGTCGCGAAGTAGACCGCACCGATTCAGCTCTGAAAAACAAGGCTTACCAAATTCTATTTAACCGTAAATTCAACGAAGAAGCTGGTGCCTGGCTACAAGAAGTAAGAGCAAGTGCCTTTGTTGAAATGGTTGAGGACGACCAAGATGACAACAACTAAACGTATTGTCATAACTGCAGGTGAACCAGCAGGGATAGGTCCAGACTTGACTCTGGCTCTATCCCAAGAAAGTTGGCCTCATCAACTCGTAGTTTGTGCTGATAAAACACTGCTGTCCGAGCGAGCCAAAATTCTTGGTATCGACGTCGATCTGCTAGATTATGACGCAAACGCAGCTAAGCAACCGCAACGCGCTGGCACACTGGTAGTGAAGCACGTTCCACTTGCTGAAGCGGCAGTTGCAGGTCAACTCAATGAGGCTAATGGTCATTACGTATTAAATACTTTAGAAACCGCAGCAATTGGCTGTATGAATGATGAATTTGATGCTATTGTCACCGGCCCCGTTCACAAGGGTGTAATTAACCGAGCTGGCGTTGCTTTTAGCGGCCATACCGAGTTCTTTGCAGAGAAGTCCAATACGCCACTGGTGGTGATGATGTTGGCAACTGAAGGGCTGCGTGTTGCGCTAGTAACAACGCACATCCCACTAGCTTATGTATCTCAAGCTGTGACCGAAGACAGATTAGAGCAAATTATTGCTATTCTGAATAAAGATTTGGTTGAGAAATTTGCTATTGAGAAACCAACTATCTATGTATGTGGCTTGAATCCACATGCTGGTGAAGATGGTTGTTTAGGGCGTGAAGAGATTGAAACCATCACTCCGACGCTAGAAAAAATTCGCCAAAAAGATGGCATCAATTTAGTTGGCCCATTGCCAGCAGATACCATCTTTAATGAAAAATATTTGCAAGATGCAGATGCTGTTTTAGGTATGTATCACGACCAAGTACTCCCGGTATTGAAATACAAAGGGTTTGGTCGCTCAGTGAACATCACGCTTGGCTTACCGTTTATTCGCACATCAGTCGACCACGGTACCGCCTTAGACTTGGCAGGGAAAGGCCAAGCCGATACAGGGAGCTTTAGAACAGCGCTCACGCACGCCATTGAATTAGTAGAGAAAAAGCAATGAGAAATGATGTCCACTTAGGACACAAAGCGCGTAAACGTTTTGGTCAAAACTTCCTTAACGATCCATACATTATTGATGGCATCGTATCGAGCATTAACCCACTACCAGGTCAAAACTTGGTAGAGATCGGCCCTGGTCTAGGCGCAATTACTGAGCCTGTGGGTAAGCTTGTCGATAAATTTACCGTTATCGAATTGGATAGAGACCTTGCAGAACGTCTTCGTAACCATCCAGATCTTGCTGACAAGCTAACGATCCGTGAAGGCGATGCGATGAAGTTCGATTTCCAAGAACTGGTTAAGCCGAACAATAAACTACGTATCTTTGGTAACTTGCCATACAACATCTCTACACCATTGATGTTCCACCTTTTTGAATTCCATAAAGACGTGCAAGACATGCACTTTATGCTTCAAAAAGAAGTGGTTAACCGTCTAGCAGCTGGCCCTGGCAGTAAAGCTTACGGGCGCCTTACTGTAATGGCTCAATACTACTGTAAAGTGACGCCAGTGCTAGAAGTACCACCAACGGCCTTCGTTCCGCCACCGAAAGTAGACTCAGCAGTCGTTCGCCTACAGCCATACGAAGTACTGCCTTACCCGGCAAAAGATCTGAAATGGCTTGACCGCGTATGTCGTGAAGGCTTTAACCAGCGTCGTAAAACAGTTCGTAACTGCTACAAGAGCTTAATCGATAAGGAAGTGCTTGAAGAGCTAGGTATCAACCCAAGCATGCGTCCTGAAAACTTAACGCTCGAGCAGTTTGTCGACATGGCAAACTGGTTGTACGATAGCCACAACGCTGACAAATAAATAAAAAAGGCTCCTACACTTCGGTTAGGAGCCTTTTTTATGTAATACTTTAATTACATTAAGTATATCAACAACAAAAGGTGCGAATATGGATATATCTACGCCTTGTATCAAATGCCAGGTTCACTCTAAATACATAGAAGAACAATCTGAGCCAACGAAGAATCGTTATGTCTTCGCCTACATTATTACCATCAAAAATCTAAGTAAAACAACGGTGCAACTTATGTCTCGCCGCTGGTTAATTACCGACTCTAACGGCAAGCAACTCACCATTGAGGGTGATGGTGTGGTTGGGCAACAACCCGTGATTGAAGCTAACGACGAATACACTTACACGAGTGGTACTGTCATCGAAACCCCTGTTGGCGTTATGCAAGGTCACTATGTGATGACCGATAACAAGGGCATTGATTTTATTACCGAAGTTGACCCATTCAGACTCGCAATCCCTAATATTCTTAATTAGCCGTACATCTGTATCTACAGGAAATTATTGTGTCGAATTACATTGTCGGAGACATCCAAGGGTGCTTCGACGAACTTCAAGGACTACTTGAAAAAATTAACTTTGATAAACACCAAGATACTTTATGGGTCGCCGGAGACTTAGTTGCTCGAGGCCCTAAATCATTGGAGACGCTACGCTTTATTCGTAGACTTGGTGACGCAGCTAAGGTTGTATTAGGCAACCACGACTTACACCTTCTGGCGGTGTCTTTAGGGCTATTCACAGCGAAACCAAAAGATAAGACTCAAGCGATTCTTGATGCTGAAGATCGTGAACTGCTACTCGAATGGTTGAGACAACAGCCTTTGCTTCAGGAACATCCAGAGTTCGTGATGTGCCACGCAGGTATCTCACCGCAATGGGGCCTAGAAAGAGCACGTGTTGAAAATCGAGAGATCGAATCCTTGTTAAAGTCCGATAAATGGCAATGGCTAATCGAAAACATGTACAGCAACACGCCTGATTTATGGCATCAGGGTTTACATGATATTGAGCGCTATCGCTATGCGATCAATAGCCTGACAAGAATGCGCTTCTGCTTTGAAGATGGCCGACTCGACATGGCATGTAAGCTACCACCAAATGAAATAACCGATGAACCATTAGTACCGTGGTTTGACCTTCCTCAACGCATAAAGTTCGATAAAACCGTTGTTTTTGGGCATTGGGCTGCACTTGAAGGCTATAACGGAAAAGACGTGATTGGACTCGATACTGGGTGCGTCTGGGGAGGAGAGTTGACGATTCTTCGCTGGGAAGACAAACAGTTCTTTACCCAAAAAGCGCTATAGAGATACGAGATACGAGATA